>NZ_JBKOTX010000299.1:0-4878 GCF_047086965.1 Roseovarius halophilus (ex Wu et al. 2025)
GATTTCTTGTTCATCTTCGCTCCTTGGTGGCTGCGATGAACCAGAAATCCTCCGTTACGAAAACCTCAAATCTGTCCCAAAGGCGCTGACGTCAGACAGACTTCATCGAGCTGTCCCGGCAAAAGGTGATGGAGCCTGATGACGCGGTCCTCGCGCGCCTGTCGGAAATGTCGGGCCAGGCGGTTGCGCGACTGTGGCGGTCGACCTACAGGTCCGTTGACGCCCGGATCCTCGAGCACCGGGGCGAACGCTTCAACGCGGAATTCTTCAACCGTCACCAGACGTCCTATTGCCCGGCGTGTCTGCTGGAGGATCGCCGGATGTATGGCCAGCGCGTGGGGCGTGTCGATTGGCGGTTCGAGTCGGTCCGGACGTGCCCTCACCATGGCGTTCCGCTGGTGCGTCGCAAGAACACCAGCCATGGCGAGCGGTTCCAGTACATGGACATGGTCGCCCCGGAGGACGACACCCTCGAGCGCATGCTCGAGGGGGCCGCGCAGCGCGCGCTGTCACCTCTGCAGACCTATGTGCAAAGCCGTCTGGAGGGCCAAAGCGGGCCGCACTGGCTCGACGGTCAGGACATCGATACCGCCGCCCGTGCCTGTGAGATGATCGGCGTGGTCGTTGTGAACGGACCCAAGCCGAACCTCCACAAACTGACAGAAGCAGACTGGGACGCCGCCGGGTCGGCCGGATACCGCATCGCCGCCCGGGGTGAGCCGGGTATCCGCGCGGCGCTCGAGGACATGAAACGCGAGTTCGCGTCGTCCGGAAGGGTCGGCGGGCCGCAAGCTGTTTTCGGCCGACTTTACCAGTGGATCCAGTTCAGCAAGAGCCGACGTCCGGTGGGGCCGATCCGCGAGCTTCTGCGCGACGTGATCCTGGACAACTTCTCGATCGATCCCGATGCGGAACTGTTCGGCGTGCCAGTGGCGCAGCGGCGCAAGCACACGGTCAGCAGCCTGTCCCGTAGCGGCGGGATTCACCCGAAAACCCTCACGCGCGCGCTGACGTACACCGGTCTGGTCGATGCCGAAGACGCGGTGCCGACATCGAGCCAGGTCTTCGATGCGCCGGCCGGTGAACGGCTCGTCCAGCGGATCCACGACTCTCTCTCGCTGCAGGACCTTCCGCGCCATCTCAATTGCAATCGGACGCAGGCCGAGATGCTTGTCAGGACCGGCTTCATCCCGAGGTTGACCCGGGACGGCCCGGGCGTGGCCGGCGTCTTGAAAAACGTCGCCCGGGAGGACGCCGACCTGTTCTTGGAAACGCTGCTCGATCGCACGAAACGCGTAGCCCGGCCCGGAGCCGGAATGGTCGACATGATCGAGGCGTCCGAACGCAGCCGGGTGCCGGTCATTGATATCATGCGGGCCGTTCTCTCCGGGCGTGTCACGCGGGTCGAATGTGCCGACCCGGCGGCCAAATTCAAAGGCGTCCTCGTGGACCCTACGGAACTGCGATCTGTCTTTTTGCCGACGGAATTGGACGCGCGGCTGGATCTGAAGACAACCGCAGCCGCGCTCGGCATGAGCACCTCCGGGGTGCGCGCACTCACGAGGCTGTACGACAGGGACGGGCATCCGATCCTCAACGAAGAGGCTGTCACGAATGCCAAGGGCGTGTCACATCCGTATTTCAGGCGCGAGGAGGTCGAGGCCTTTCGGCACGACCATGTAACCTTGAAGGACGTGGCCGCGTCAGCGTCGGTCGGTTCGAAGCGCATGAAAGAGACGCTCGACGCGGCCGGTATCCTGCCCATCGGCCCGAGGCGCGGACTTGCACGATTCTACTATCGTCGCTCTGACTTGAGAGGGGTAACGGGCGTCTGAACCGGCCGCACCCCTGCAATCTTCTCCGGCCGCCCCTCGTGGGCGGCTTTTTTTGTGCGCGCGGGGGCGATTTCGATGGCAGAATTATGGGGGTAAAATGGAAGAGGGGAGGGGGGAGGAATATAGGAATATCGAGTAATAACAGTGGGTTATTTTTTTCCAATGGAGGAGTTATGGGTGAAATTACACAACGGCGCGGCCAGCCATGCGCTGGATTACGACGACACGCATTTCGCGCATATCGGGCACCCGTCTGTCGCGGTGATCCCGGCGGCGCTGGCCATGGCGGAAAGGGTAGGTGCCGGGCAGGATGGCTTTCTGCGTGTCGTTCTGGCGGGGTGCGAGGCCTCGGTACGGCTCGGGCTGCTTCTGGGCCGTGGTCATTACCAGACCGGGTTTCACCAGACAGCGACGGCCGGGGCTTTCGGTGCGACACTGGCCGCGGTGCGGCTTCTGTCCGATGACGAAACCGTCCTGCGGCAGGCGCTCGGGCTGGTGAGCACGCGGGCCTCGGGATTGAAATCGCAGTTCGGGACGATGGGCAAGCCCTATAACGCCGGAATCGCGGCGGCGAACGGCGTGGAGGCGGCGCTGCTTGCCATGCGCGGTTTCGTGTCGAATCCCGAGGCGGTTGACGGGGCGCTCGGGTTTCTGGAGACGCATCACGCGGATGGCGCGGGCGCCGGGGCGGACGGTTTCCTCATGGAGGATGTCAGCCTCAAGTTCCACGCGTGCTGTCATGGCCTGCACGCGGCGCTGGAGGCGCTATCGACCTTGAAGGAGGGGATCACCGGCAATGTCGATGCGGTCGAGACGGTCGAGGTGCGGACAAATCCGCGCTGGCTGACCGTTTGCGACAAACCCGAGCCGCAAACCGGGCTCGAGGCGAAATTCAGTTATCGCGCCGTCATGGCCCTGTCCCTGTTGGGCCACGAGATGGCCGCGCTTTCCACTTTTGACGACCGGCTGGTGCTGTCGCCCCGTGTGGTCACGCTGCGCGACAAGGTCCGTGTCCTGCCGCGTGACGACGTGCCGGAACCCGCCGCGGTGGTGCGCGTCACGACGGATGGGCAGACGCGAGAGGCGCATCACGATCTGGCCGCGCCACTGGACATTGATACCCGTGCCGCAAAGCTGCAGCAGAAGATCATCGCGCTGCACGGCGACGATATCGCGGGCCGCATCATGGCCGCCGCGCACGGTGGGGAGATCGCGGGGAGTCTGGCAGTGATGGGATAGGCCGGGCCTGTCAGCCGACGGCCTTGCCCAGCATGTCCATCGCGTGATCCACGCTGGCCCTCCGGACGTTTTCACGCCCGAGCGTGCCGAATTCCAAGGTTTCGGAAACGGTGTCCGCCCCGTGGCGTGCAAGCGCGAAACAAACAAGACCCTCGGGCTTGGCGTCGCTGCCGCCCGGCCCCGCAACGCCCGTGATGGCGATCCCGATATCCGCGTCCGACCCAGAGAGGGCCCCCTCGGCCATTTCGCGGGCGGTTTCCTCGGACACGGCGCCGTGCGAGTCGAGGGTGGTCTGGCTGACGCCCAGCATCTCTTTCTTGGCCGCGTTCGAATAGGTGATGATCCCCCGGTCGTAAATGTCGGACGCGCCGGCGGCGTCGGTAATCGCCGCGGCAAGCAGGCCCCCCGTGCAGCTTTCGGCAGTGGTGAGCATCAGGCCCGCATCGCGGGCGCGCATGACAAGGTTGGCAGACGTGGTCATTGCATCAGTACTCCATGTGACAAGGCGGCGAGGGCGATCACGACAAGGGCGGCGGCGATCCCGGCGAGGACGTCGTCGAGCATCACGCCGAGCGAGTCGCCACGCCGATCGGCCCACCCGATCGGGCCGACCTTGAGTATATCAAAAAAACGGAACGCGAGGAATGCCACGATCCAGCCAGGCCAGAGCGCGGTGAGCGGGGCGCCGGTATGGGCCGCGCCGAGCGACACGGGCAGGAAGGCGACCCATTGGCCCGCGATCTCGTCAATGACGATCTCGGACGGATCGTGATCCGATTTTCCCTTGGTTTCCAGATATGTAGCCCACCATCCCAAACCGAAGATCAGCACCGTGGCGGCCACGAACACGGGGAATCCGCCGAGCGCGTGGAGCGCCCATGCAAAGGGCAACGCGGCAAGCGAGCCCCATGTGCCGGGGGCCGGGCGCAGATGGCCGATGCCAAGCACGGTGACGAAAAGATGCTGTAATGTCATGGCTTTACCAGTGTCACGGCCGCCTGTGCGGCGATGCCTTCGCCACGGCCGGTGAAACCGAGGCGTTCGGAAGTGGTGGCCTTGACCGAGATGCGGTCACACTCAAGGCCCGTGATCCCCGCGAGTGCCCGGCGCATGGCCGCGGCATGGGGGCCGACCTTGGGCTGCTCGCAGATAAGAGTAACGTCCATGTTGTTGATCGCAAATCCTTTTTTATTGACAAGGTCAACCGCGTGACGCAGGAAGACGTGACTTTCCGTGCCCTTCCATTGCGAGTCCGACGGTGGGAAGTGCTGGCCGATGTCGCCCTCCGCCAAGGCGCCATATATTGCGTCTGTCAGGGCGTGCATACCAACATCTGCATCCGAATGGCCCTGCAAGCCGCGATCATGCGGGATCGTCACGCCGCAGAGCACCACCGCGTCGCCGGGGCCGAAGCGGTGCACGTCGAATCCCGTGCCGGTGCGTATATCCATCTGGCCTCGCAATATTCTTTCGGCCCGGGCGAAATCGCCCGGATAGGTGATCTTGAGGTTGTCCTCCTGCCCCTCGACGATGCGGACGGCAAGCCCGGCGCGGCGTGCGACGGCGACGTCATCGGCCGAATTTCCGGGGTCTGCATCGCGGCGGTGTGCCGTCAGGATCGCGTCGGTGCGAAATCCCTGTGGCGTCTGGGCACGGTAAAGGCCCGTCCGGTCGGCCAGACCGGTGACGTGCCCGTCCTCGCCCTGCCAGAGCGCATCGGTCACGGGCAGGGCCGGCGCGGCGGCGGGGCCGTGGTCCAGCGCGTCGAGAACGGACCCGATCAGCGCGGCCGACACGCAGGGCC
>NZ_JBKOTX010000300.1:0-4862 GCF_047086965.1 Roseovarius halophilus (ex Wu et al. 2025)
CCTTGGGCAGCAAGACGCCCTTGCAGGCGATGAAGGGCTGGCACAAACTCAAGCCCGAGCTGTTCAAGAAACAGCCATACCACCTTCCGGGATGTGACAGGTAGCGTAAAATGTGAAGAGCTTCTCCTGCCTTCACACCCACTTGGCCATGGGCGGCAGGCTCATCAGCACGGCATTGGCGTCATGCCCCGTTTCAAGCCCGAACTTGGTGCCCCGATCATAAACCAGGTTGTATTCCGCATAGAGCCCGCGATGGACAAGCTGGGCGTCCTTGTCCGCCTCGGTCCAGGGCAGGTCGCGCCGGGCCTCGACGCAGGGCAGGAAGGCGGGCAGGAAGGCGCGGCCGATGTCCTGCGTCAGGGCGAAATCGGCCTCCCAGTCCCCGGTGCAGTAGTCATCCATGAAGATGCCGCCGACCCCACGCGCCCGGCCACGGTGGGGTATGAAGAAATAATCATCCGCCCAGGCCTTCAGGCGGGGATAATGATCCGCGCCATGGGGATCGAGATGGGCCTGCTGCGTGGCGTGGAAATGCGCCGTGTCCTCGGCATATTCGATGCAGGGGTTCAGGTCCGACCCGCCGCCGAACCACCAGGCATGCGGTGTCCAGAACATCCGCGTGTTCATGTGCACCGCCGGGGTGTGCGGGTTTTGCATATGCGCCACCAGCGAAATGCCCGAGGCCCAGAACCGCGGATCGTCCCTCATCCCCGGCAGCCCCTTGCGCGCCATCATGGCCGCCTGCGCCTTCTCGCCCAGCGTGCCATGCACGGTCGAGACATTCACGCCGACCTTTTCGAACACGCGGCCCCCGCGCATCACCGACATCAGCCCGCCGCCGGCCTCCTCGCCCTCGGCGCCCTTGCGCCGGGTCTCGGTCACCTCGAAGCGGCCGGGGGCCGCCCCGGCGAATGGCCCGGTCTGCTGGGCCTCCTCCAGCGCCTCGAAGGCGGCGACGATCTCGTCGCGCAACTCCCGGAACCAGGCCGCGGCACGCGCCTTCTGCTCGGTCATGTCATCAGCGGCCATGGCGTTTCCCCTTGTTATTGCCTAGCGGCGGCCCTTAGCATCCTTTGGGCAGGGCGGCCAAGACCCGGACGTCGCGGCCGCGCGCGTCAGTCAACACCAAGGCATCGTCACATGAAACCCATCCTGTACCTTCTGCCGCTTGTCGTCCTGGCCGCCTGTGCGACGCCGCGCGAGGCCTGCATCAACGAGGCCCAGAGCAAGCTGCGCCTTCTCAACGCGCAGATCGCCACGGCCCAGGGCAACATCGACCGCGGCTATGCGCTGGCCGAGGTCCAGGACCTGCGCACCGTGACCCGGACCTGCACCGGCACCAACGAGGACGGAAGCACCTTCACCTTCCCCTGTCAGAAGACCCGGACCTACACGCGCGAGGAACCTGTCGCCATCAACGTCGCCGAAGAGCGCGCCAAGCTGGCCGACCTGCGGCAGCGCCGCGACGCCGCGGCCGAGGCCGCCGAGGCACGCATCCGCCAATGCATAGCCCGTCACCCCGAATGACCCGCCGATCAGTGCGCGGGCGCATCCACCGGATCGATCAGCGTCCGCCCGCCGTCCACGGTGATGATCTCGCCGGTGACAAAGCCCGCGGCGTCGGAGGCCAGGTATTGCACGGCGTCCGACACCTCGCCCGGGCCGGCGATCCGGCCCAGCGGCGTATGGCCGACGATCTCGTCACGGTAGGCCTCGTTGTCCTTGAGCGCGCCCTTGAGGCTGGCGCTCATGACCGACCCGAAGGCCACGGCGTTGACGCGGATCCGGTACGGGGCCAGAGCCACGGCCATGGACCGCGTCATCTGGTCCAGCGCGGCCGAGGATATGGAATAGCCCAGAAGCTCGGGATTGGCACGGCGCGATGCGATGGAACTGAGGTTGATGATCGACCCGGCCGGGCCGCTCTCCTGCCCCTTCGCCTGCTTGATCATCCGCTTCGCGATGGCCTGCGTCAGCCGCAGCGAGGTCATCAGGTTCTGCTGGAGTAACGCCTCGACGTTGTCCGCGGCCGGGTCGAGCGGGTCCGAGGTCATCATCTGACGCGAGGCGTTCACCAGGATATCGACCCGGTCGTAGGCGTCGATGGTCATTGATAGCAGGTTGGCGATGGACAGTTTCTCCCGCAGGTCACAGGCGAAGCTGCGATAGCGCGCCCCGTCGATGTCCGTCTTGCCCAGTTCCTGGTCCAGTCGGGTCTCGTCCATATCGGCAAAGACGACATTGGCCCCCTGGTCGACGAAATGCCGGCCCACGGCCAGGCCCACGCCATTGGCGGCGCCGGTGACGATGGCTGTCTTGCCCTCGATGGAAAAGCTCATGTCGGTCTCTCGCTTCCTGGCCCCGAGTCGCGGGTGCCACGCTAGGGGTTTTCATCGCCGCGGGCGAGTAGCCTGGATCAGCTTGAAGGCGCTATCGCCGCCGATCTCCTGCACCTGCGCGAACAACTCCCGCAGGCGGGCCTCGTAGGGCAGGTGCCGATTGGCGACAAGGTAAAGATTGCCAGCGGGCTTGAGGAGACGCGCCGCCGTGTCCAGGAACGCCCGGCCCAGCTCGGGCACGCCCTTGCGCGCAGTGTGAAAGGGCGGATTCGTGACCACCGCATCATAGGGGGTATCCATGGTGAACCGGGTCGCGTCGGCCCAGTGGACCGTGGCGCGCGGGTCTGTGATATTTTCCGACAGGCACGCCAGCGCGAGCGCCTCGGCCTCGACCATGTCCAGTTGCGTCACGCCAGGGTGCCGCAGAACCGCCGCCGAGAGAAAGCCCCAGCCCGCCCCAAGATCGGCCACCCGCCCTGTCAGTGGCGGCACTGCCTCGGCCAGCAGGCGCGAGCCGGGATCGACCTTGCCCTCGGAGAACACGCCGGGCTGCGTGCGGAACCCCTCGACCCACTGGTCGGGGCTGTCCCGGTCAGGGGCGCCCTCGGGCGCGAACCAGAACAGCCTGCCGTGCGCCTTGCTCAGGCTGCCCGCCACCGGGACCAATCCCCGGCAGGCCTTGTACAGGCTGTCGACGCCGTCTGTCCGGGCGCCATCCACGATGACCAGATCGGTCGCCTCGTCCCGCGCCCGGGCCACCAGCCGCCGCGCCAGCGCCTTGGAGCGTGGTACCACAACCATCACGGTGGGCACAGCGCCGGTGCCGGCCACCGCATACCCCTGCGTGCGCCAGGCATCGTGGTCAGGCTTGAAGCCGTGGTCGATCTCGACGCGTGCCGCATCAAGCGCCGACAGATCGTAGCCCGACGGCGGTCGCAGAACGCGAACCGGGCCGTCCGGCAGCACAGGCGTGCCACTTTCCAGCGCGAGGGACAGGCGGGGGCGAGCCATCCGTGAGGGAACGGGCGCCGGGCCCTATTCCTTCTCCATGGTGCATTGCAGGGGGTGCTGATGGCGCTGCGCGAGGTCCATGACCAACGCGACCTTGGTCTCGGCGATCTCATGACTGAAGACGCCGGCCACGGCGACCCCCTTCTGGTGGACGGTCAGCATGAGCTCCACCGCCTGGGCATGGGTCATGCCGAAGTAGCGTTCCAGAACATGCACAACGAATTCCATCGGCGTGTAATCGTCGTTCAGGATCAGCACCTTGTAGAGCGGCGGGCGCTCGGTCTTGGGGCGCGTGTCAACCTTGACGCCGACGTCGCCGTCGTCATCCTGATCGTTGCCGGACATCATGTCGATCTTTTGCAGCATGGTGATCCTGTATCCTGCGACGCACTTACCTTCGTTGCCGTGAATATAACGTCCATGGATCGCGTGAAAAGGGGCACAGCCGCCGCGTCATGCCGACGGCAGGCGTGGATTTGGGGGGTGGGGGACGCGCGCGCCCAAGATATGCTGCGACCTGCATCAAGAGCACAATAAAAGTTCCTGAAAATAGGGTATTTTCCGAGCCCGCGGCCCGTGCTAGAGTAACCTTATAAAGAGGGGTAGTAAAATCCGCCCCCGTGAGGCAGACAAAGGGCAGTGACGTGAAACGTCGATTGAACACCCCCGGTGTGGCGGGGCTCTTCATCCTATCGCTGATGCTGCTGGCCGCCCTGGCCCCCGTCGACGGACGTGCAGCGCCCTATGCAGCAATGGTGATGGACGCACGCACCGGCGAGGTGCTGCATTCGCGCAATGCCGACACCCAGCTGCACCCGGCCTCGCTGACCAAGATGATGACGCTCTACATCGCCTTCCAGGCCGTGGAGCGCGACGAGATAGGGCTGGACGATCTGGTTGGGATCACACCGGCGGCCGCGCACGAGCCGCCCTCGAAACTGGGCCTGCGCGCGGGCCAGAAAATTCGGTTCCGCTACCTGATCCGTGCGGCGGCGGTTAAATCGGCCAATGACGCGGCCACCGCCATTGGCATCGCGCTGGAAGGGAGCGAGGCAGCCTTCGCCCGCCGCATGAACGCCACGGCCCGCGCGATGGGCATGACGCGCACCCGGTTCCTCAACGCCCACGGGCTGACCGAGGTCGGGCACATGTCCACGGCCCGCGACATGTCGATTCTGGGGCGGCACGTCATCTATGACTTTCCGCAGTATTACAATCTGTTCTCACGCATCACGGCCAATGCCCAGGTGCGCACCGTCTACCACACCAACCGCCGTTTCCTGCGCGCCTACCAGGGCGCAGACGGGATCAAGACAGGCTATACCCGCGCAGCCGGGTTCAACCTGACCGCCTCGGCCGAGCGCGGGCAGGAACGCATCATCGTGACGATGTTCGGCGGCTCGTCGACGACAGCGCGCAATGCGCGCGTTGCCGAACTCATGGACATGGGCTTTGCCCGCGCCCCCAGCCGCGCGCGCCTCGCCCGGCCCAGCCCGGCCCCGGCCTTTGCCG
>NZ_JBKOTX010000301.1:0-4812 GCF_047086965.1 Roseovarius halophilus (ex Wu et al. 2025)
ATCCACCGCCGCGTCCGCCTCGATCTCGTCCCGCTCCCACACCAGCCCCAGCTTCTTGGTCCGGTCGCGCTTTTCCAGCAGTTCGACAAGTTGCGCGTGAAGCCGTTTCGTGATGGAAACCGGCTTCGCGGTGATATGGCCCTCGGCGCTCGCGATCGTCGGCGGCGGCGCGGGCCTTTCGCTGCTGGCGGGGCTGGCCTTTGCATGGGGGCCGCTCCGCGCCCGGCCCGCACGGGTCCTGCGGGGGCGCGAATAGCCGCGTTGAATTTCCCGCGGCGGGATGGCAAGGCAAGCGCCCGAACGCCGGAGGATACCCGCATGACCGATTCCCTGCCCATTCCCCTGACCTCGCCGCTGAGCCGGGCGCAGAAGACCACCCTCATCAACCTGGTCCGCCGCGCCGCCAAGGCCGAGATCATGCCCCGCTTCCGCAACCTCGGCCATGCCGACATCACCGCCAAGACCGGCCGGCACGACCTCGTGACCGAGGCCGACAAGGCGGCCGAGGCCATGCTCGCCCGCGGCATCCAGCAGATGTTTCCCCATGCGCTCGTCGTCGGCGAAGAAGCCGCCCACGCGCATCCCGAACTCCGCGACGGCGTCGGCGAGGCCGAGCTGGCCGTCATCCTCGACCCGCTGGACGGCACGTGGAACTTCGCGCACGGCCTGCCGCTTTTCGGCGTGATCGTGGCGGTCACGCGCTTCGGCAAACCGGTTCTGGGCCTGCTCTACGACCCGGTCATGGATGACTGGATCCTCGCCGAACAGGGCGTACCGGCGCACTTGGCCCGGTCGATGGATACCGCCCGGCCCCTGTCCGTGTCACCCGGCCGCGCCCTGTCGGATCTGTCGGGGTACATCCACCTCTACCTGATGCCCGAGGCGCAACAGGCCGAGCTGGCCGCGCGCCTGCCCGACCTGGCGCGCAGCATGACCCTGCGCTGTTCGTGCCATGAATACCGGACCGTCGCGCAAGGCGGCATGGATTTCATCCTGTCGGGCGTGATGAACCCGTGGGATCACGCGGCCGGCGTGCTGGCCTGCCAGCAGGCGGGCGGCGTGGCCCGGATGCTCGACGGGCGGGCCTACGACGCCACCGTGACGGACGGCTACCTCCTGACCGCCCCGGACGACGAAAGCTGGACCCGCCTGCGCGACCACTTCGCCGTCCTGCTGGACTGACCGGCGCCCCGCGCACGGACCGCGCGGCCATTTGCCCGCCGGGCTGCCGTGACCGGCAGCCCGGCGGGTGCGTCACTCGGCCGCCTCGGCATACGCCTCCATCGGCGGGCAGGTGCAGACAAGGTGCCGGTCGCCATAGACGTTGTCGACCCGCCCGACCGGCGGCCAGTACTTGTCCACCCGGAACGCCCCCGGCGGGAAGCAGGCCTGTTCGCAGCTGTAGGGACGATCCCAGTCCTTCACGAGGTCCTCCATCGTGTGCGGCGCGTTCTTGAGCGGATTGTCCGCGGCGTCGATCCGGCCGTCCTCGATATCGGCGATCTCGGCGCGAATGGCCAGCATGGCGTCGCAGAACCTGTCCAGTTCCGCCTTGGTCTCCGATTCGGTGGGCTCCACCATCAATGTCCCGGCGACCGGCCAGCTCATCGTCGGCGCGTGGAACCCGCAATCCATCAGCCGCTTGGCGATGTCGTCCACGGTGATCCCGGCACTGTCGGCAAACGGGCGGGTGTCGATGATGCATTCATGCGCCACCCGGCCATTGCGCCCCTTGTAGAGCACGTCATACGCCCCTTCCAGCCGCTTGGCGATGTAGTTGGCGTTGAGGATCGCGACCCGCGTTGCCTGCGTCAGCCCGGCCCCGCCCATGAGCAGGATGAAAGCCCAGCTGATCGGCAGGATCGAGGGTGATCCGTAGGGCGCGGCCGCCACCGGCCCCTCCGCGCCATCCGTTTCGGGATGCCCCGGCAGGTAGGGCGCCAGATGCGCCTTGACCCCGATGGGGCCCATGCCCGGCCCGCCCCCGCCATGCGGGATGCAGAACGTCTTGTGCAGGTTCAGGTGGCTGACGTCGCCGCCCACGTCCCCGGGGCGCGCCAGCCCGACCATGGCGTTCAGGTTCGCACCGTCGATATAGACCTGCCCGCCGTGGCGATGGGTGATCTCGCAGACCTCGCGCACCCCTTCCTCGAACACGCCGTGCGTGCTGGGATAGGTGATCATGCAGCCCGCAAGGGTGTCGGCATGCTGCTCGGCCTTGGCACGGAAATCGTCGAGGTCGATGTCGCCGTTCTCGTCCGATTTCACGGCCACCACCTTCCAGCCCACCATCTGGGCCGAGGCCGGGTTCGTCCCGTGCGCGCTCATCGGGATCAGGCAGACATCGCGATGCCCCTCGCCGTTGGCGCGGTGATAGGCCGCGATGGTCAGCAGGCCCGCATACTCGCCCTGCGCCCCCGAATTGGGCTGCATCGACATGCCGTCATAGCCGGTGATCTCGCACAGCTTGGCAGACAGATCGTCAACCAGTTCGCGATACCCCTTTGCCTGGTCGGCGGGACAGAACGGATGCAGGCGCGAGAATTCGCGCCAGCTGACCGGCATCATCTCGGCCGCCGCGTTCAGCTTCATCGTGCAACTGCCCAGCGGGATCATCGCCCGGTCCAGCGCGAGGTCACGGTCGGCCAGCCGGCGCATGTAGCGCATCATCTCGGTTTCGGCCCGGTTCATGTGGAAAATCGGATGCGTCAGGTACGCCGTCTTGCGGTGCATGTCCTCGGGGACCCGGTATTCCGGCTTGAACGTGTCGTCCGTCCGCCCGATCCCGAAGGCGCGCCAGACGGATTCGAGGTTGCGCGGCCGCGTCGCCTCGTCCAGCGTGATCCCGACACGCGTCTCGCCCACCTTGCGCAGGTTCACGCCCTCGTCCACGGCCGATTTCAGGACGGCCGCCTGCAAGGGCCCCACATCCACCGTGATCGTGTCAAAGAACACCTTGGGATCCACCTTGAACCCCGCCTGTTCCAGCCCCTTGGCCAGGCGCACCGTCTTGCGGTGGATACGCTGCGCGATCGCCTTCAGCCCCTTCGGCCCGTGGAACACGGCATACATCGACGCCATCACGGCCAGAAGCGCCTGCGCGGTGCACACGTTCGACGTGGCCTTCTCGCGCCGGATATGCTGCTCGCGCGTCTGCAGGGCCAGCCGGTAGGCCTTGTTGCCGTGACTGTCCACGCTGACCCCCACGATACGGCCCGGCATTGCGCGCTTGAACGCGTCCTTGCAGGCCATGTAGGCCGCGTGCGGCCCGCCATACCCCATCGGCACGCCGAAACGCTGCGCGCTGCCCACGGCGATGTCGGCGCCCATCGCGCCCGGCTCCTTGAGCAGCGTCAGCGCCAGCGGATCGGCCGACACGATGCCGACTGCCTTGTGCGCGTGCAGGGCCGAGATCTGGTCGGTGAAATCGCGCACATGCCCGTAGGTGCCCGGATACTGGAAGATCGCCCCGAACACCTCGGCAGGGTCCATCCTGTCGGGGTTGCCGACGATCACCTCGATCCCCAACGGCGCCGCCCGCGTCTTCATGACGGCGATGTTCTGCGGGTGGCAGTCACGGTCGACGAAGAACGCCGTCTTCTTCGATTTCGACACGCGCTGCGCCATGGTCATCGCCTCGGCGCAGGCCGTCGCCTCGTCCAGCAGCGAGGCATTGGCGATCTCCAGCCCGGTCAGGTCCGAGATCATCGTCTGGAAATTCAGCAGCGCCTCCAGACGGCCCTGGCTGATCTCGGGCTGGTAGGGCGTGTAGGCCGTGTACCAGGCCGGGTTCTCCAGGATGTTGCGCTGGATGGCCGGGGGCGTGACCGTCCCGTGATACCCCTGCCCGATCAGGCTGACCAGGACCTGGTTCTTGCCGGCGGTCTTGCGCATGAAATGCATCAGTTCCCGCTCCGACTTGGGCTTGCCGAAATCCAGCGGCGCTTCCTGCCGGATGCTCCGGGGCACGGTCTCGTCGATCAGCGTCTCAAGATCATCCGCCCCGATCACCCCCAGCATCCGGTCCATTTCCTCGGGCGAGGGCCCGATGTGCCGGCGGTTGGCGAAATCGTATGGCAGATATTCGGTCGGTTTGAACGGCATGGCGTCCTCCTCATTTCGGGCGTCCCGCGGTCGCGCGCGCCCCTGCTTCTTCTCGGTAAAAATACCCCCGCCGGAGGCACAAAAATCCGGACGGGATTTTTGCCGGGATTTTTTTCGAAAAAATCCCACCCCGGCGGCGGCGTTCAGCCCACGAATTCCTTGTAGGCCGCCTCGTCCATGTAATCGTCCATCTGGCCGGGCTTGGCCGGCTTGATCTTGAAGAACCACGCCTCGCCCAGCGGATCCTCGTTGACCTTGCCGGGCTCGTCCACGATCGCCTCGTTCACCTCCACGATCTCGCCGTCGAGCGGCGCCATGATGTCACTTGCCGCCTTGACGCTCTCGATCACCACGATCTCGTCATCCTTGGCGACCTCGGACCCAACCTCGGGCAGCTCCACGAAAACGATGTCGCCCAGCTGCTCGCTGGCATGCTCGGTAATCCCGACCGTGACCACGCCGTCCTCGTCGCGCAGCCATTCATGCTCTTCGGTGTACTTCATCTCTTTCTCCCTGACAGATGATCAACGTTTGAAATTCGCCGGCGTGAAGGGCAGCGGCGCCACCCGCACGGGCAGCCGCTTGCCGCGCACCTCCCCGTAAAGCCGCGTATCCGCGGCGGCCATTTCGGCGGGCACGTAGCCCATGGACATCGGCGCGCCGATCGTCGGGCCGAACGCCCCCGAGGTCACGCGCCCGACCGGCGCG
>NZ_JBKOTX010000302.1:0-4804 GCF_047086965.1 Roseovarius halophilus (ex Wu et al. 2025)
CGTGGCGCGCTTTTGCCCCCGCGGGTGTTCCGGATGGCCTTGAGGCTCTCGACGAACATCATGCCGTGTCGCGGTACGCACCGCGGCGCCGCCCGGCGAAACCGACCGCAAGTCCATCGGCATGCCGCTACTGAAGGGGGAAGGATGATGCGCAGCCTGTTCTATGTCGTGACGGCGCTGGCCGTGATCGGGCTGGCCTTCTGGGCCTATCGCGAGAATTACGAAACGCAGGAGGCGCAGGCCGAGGCACAGAAGCTGCAACGCCAGATCGCGCTGGAGCGTCAACGCCTGCGCGTGCTCAAGGCCGAATGGGCCTACCTGAACCGGCCCGACCGTCTGCGCGAACTGGCGGAGCTGAATTTCGAGCGCCTTGGCCTGATGCCGTTGCAGCCGTACCAGTTCGGCAAGATCGACCAGGTCGGATACCCGCCGGAACCGGAGAAGACGCTGGATATAACCGATCCCGTCGATGTCATCGGCATGGAGGACCGGTCATGATCCGCACGCCGCTGCGTCCGCTTGCGCGAATTCTTGAAGCCCGCGCCAAGGGCGAGAATCCCGATGCCATCGAACGCGAGAACATCCGCCTGCGTCACGAGGAGATGCGCGACCGCGCCCGCCGCCGGGCCGAGGGCCGGCTGCTGGTGCTCGCGGCGATGTTCCTGTGCGCTTTCGTCGTGGTCGGGGGGCGCATGGCCTTGCTCGCCAATTCGGATCCGGCCGAGCCCGGCGCCAGCGTGGCCGGGGCGGATATCCTGGCGCAGCGTGCCGATATCGTTGATCGCAAGGGCCGTGTGCTGGCGACCAATTTCGAAACCCATAGCCTTTATGCCCAACCGCCCCAGATGATCGACCCGGAACGCGCCGCCGCCGAACTGGCGGGGGTCTTCCCCGATCTCGACAAGGCACGGCTGGTCCGGGATTTTACGGGCAAGCGCAAGTTCCTGTGGATCAAGCGCAAGATAAGCCCCGAGCAGAAACAGGCGGTCCATGACATTGGTGAGCCCGGTCTGCTTTTCGGCCCGCGCGAGATGCGCCTTTACCCCAACGGCCGCCTGGCCGCGCACGTGCTGGGCGGTGCGGGCTTCGGCCGCGAGGGCGTCCATGCCGCCGAGGTGATCGGCGTGGCCGGCGTGGAAAAGCATTTCGACAAGAGGCTGCGCGACCCCGCCAAGGGACACGAGCCGCTGACGCTGTCGCTGGACCTGTCGGTTCAGTCGGCGGTGGAGCGCGTGCTGGACGGCGGCATGAAGATCATGAATGCCAAGGGGGCCGCGGCGATCCTGATGGACGCGCATACCGGCGAGATAGTCTCGATGGCCTCGTTGCCGGATTTCGATCCGAACGATCGCCCGCGCCCGCCCACCGAGGGCGACGCCGGCGACAGCCCGCTTTTCAATCGTGCGGTGCAGGGCGTGTACGAGCTGGGCTCGGTCTTCAAGATTTTCACCGCCGCGCAGGCGATGGAGCTGGGGCTGGTCGACGGGAGCACTGTTGTCGATTCCTCGGGGCCGATGCGGGTCAGCGGGCACAGCATCGGCGAGTTCAACAACAAGGATTTCGGCCCGCTGAGCGTGTCGGACGTGATCGTGAAGAGTTCCAACAGGGGAACGGGGCGGCTGGCGCTGCAGATCGGGCCGGCGCGGCAAAAGCAGTTCCTCGAACGGCTCGGTTTCATGGCGCCGGTACCGCTGGAGATGGTCGAGGCGTCCACGGGACGCCCCATGTACCCCGAGGCATGGACCGATCTTTCCACGGTGACGATTTCCTATGGCCACGGCCTGAGCAGCAGCCCGCTGCACCTTGCCGCGGGCTACGCGGCGATCGCCAATGGCGGGCGCAAGGTGACACCGACATTGCTGCGCCGGCGCGATGCCGCGCCGGGGCCGCGGGTTATATCCGCCGAGACCTCGGCGGCGGCGCGCGCGATGCTGCGCCGCGTTGTGTCCGACGAGGACGGAACCGCCAGTTTCGGCGAGGTCGCGGGCTATGCGGTGGGCGGCAAGACCGGTACCGCGGACAAGCCGAAGGCGCGCGGCGGCGGCTATTACGAGGACAAGGTGATCGCGACTTTCGCAAGCATCTTTCCCGCGCACGCGCCGGAATACGTCCTTGTGGTGACGCTGGACGAACCCGTGGAAACGAGCGGCAGCAAGCCGCGCCGAACGGCGGGCTGGACAGCCGTGCCCGTGGCCGCCGAGATCATTCGCCGCGTCGCACCCCTGCTGGGCCTGAGACCCGAGATTGAACCCGGGGAACTGGCTGGTATAACGCTCACATCCAACTGAGCCGAAAGGGCCCTTGGCGGTGGCGGAAAAGAAGACATTGGCGGAACTCGGCCTGACGGCGCAAGGCGGGCGGCAGGCCGAGGTAACGGGGCTGGCGGTTGACAGCCGCGGCGTGAAGCGCGGCTATCTTTTTGCCGCGCTGCCCGGCACGCGTGTTCATGGCGGCGACTTCATCGCGACCGCGTTGAGCATGGGGGCCGGGGCCATCCTGACGGACGCGCACGGTGCCCGGCTGGCCGCGGATGCCCTGTCGACAAGCGACGCGGCGCTGATCGTGGCCGAGGACCCGCGCGAGGCGCTGGCCTATGCCGCCGCGCTCTGGTTCGGCAGGCACCCCGAGACGATGGTGGCCGTGACCGGCACGAACGGCAAGACGTCGGTCGCCACCTTCTGCCGCCAGATATGGACGGAGCTGGGTTTCGAGGCGATCAATGTCGGCACGACCGGCGTGGAGGGCGCATGGACGGCGCCGCTGTCGCATACCACGCCCGAACCCGTCACGCTGCATCGCGTGCTGACCGGGGCCGCTGCGGCCGGCGTGACGCATGCCGCCATGGAGGCGTCGAGCCATGGTCTGGCCCAGAAGCGGCTTGACGGCGTGCGGATCGCGGCAGCCGGTTTCAGCAATCTCAGCCACGAGCATCTGGATTACCACGCCAGTTTCGAGGCGTATTTCGCGGCCAAGGCGCGTCTCTTCGCGAACGTGTTGCCCGAGGACGGGATCGCCGTGATCAACATGGACGATCCCAAGGGCGCGGACATGGCCGAGATCGCGACGGGGCGCGGGCACGAGGTGATCTCGGTCGGGCACGGCGCGGGCTGTGACCTGCGGCTCGAAGCGCAGAGATTCGAGCCGACGGGGCAGGAACTGCGCTTTGCATGGAACGACCGCGTCCGGCAGTCGCGCCTTGGCCTGATCGGCGGTTTTCAGGCCGACAACGTTCTTCTGGCCTGCGGGCTGGTCATCGCGGGCGGGGCGGACCCGGACCGTGTCTTCGACACGCTGCCGCGCATTCGCAGGGTCCGCGGGCGCATGGCGCTGGCCGCGACGCGCGCCAACGGCGCGGCGGTTTTCGTGGATTACGCGCACACCTCCGATGCCATCGCGACGGCCCTGCAGGCGCTGCGCCCGCACGTGATGGGCCGGCTCGTGGTGCTCGTCGGTGCGGGCGGTGATCGCGACCGGGCCAAGAGGCCGCTCATGGGCCGGGCCGCCGCGGAAAATGCCGACATCGTGATCGTGACCGACGACAATCCCAGAAGCGAGGAGCCCGCGACGATCCGTGCCGCGGTGATGGAGGGGGTTCGGCAGGCCGGCGGATCGGACAGGTCGCTGGATGTCGGGGACCGGGCCGAAGCCATCCTGAGGGGGGTTGACGTGCTGGGCCCGGGCGACGCGCTGCTGATCGCCGGCAAGGGCCATGAAACCGGGCAGATCGTCGGTGACGATGTGCTGCCATTCGATGACAGCGAACAGGCGAGCGTGGCCGTGGCCGCGCTTGACGGGGGCGTGGCATGACGCTTTGGAATTCCCGAGACGCCGCTGCGGCAACGGGCGGGCGCGTGAGCCGTGACTGGTCGGCGACCGGCATCTCTATCGATACCCGCACATTGGTGCCGGGGGATCTTTTCGTGGCGCTGACAGCGGCCCGCGACGGGCATGATTTCGTGGCCGAGGCGCTGGACAAGGGTGCCGCCGCCGCGCTGGTCTCGCACGTGCCCGCAGGTGTGCCCGAGACGGCGCCGCTGCTGGTGGTGGCGGACGTCCAGTCGGCGCTCGAGGCGCTGGGCCGCGCGGGGCGGGCGCGCACGGGGGCGCGTGTCGTGGCGGTCACCGGTTCAGCCGGCAAGACATCGACGAAGGAAATGCTGCGCCACGTGCTCTCGGCGCAGGGCCGCACCCATGCTGCCGAGGCCAGTTACAACAACCACTGGGGCGTACCGCTGACGCTGGCGCGCATGCCCGCCGACGCGGATTTCGCCGTCATCGAGATCGGGATGAACCGCCCCGGCGAGATCGCGCCGCTGGCCCGCATGGCCCGTCCCGACGTCGCCATCGTCACGACCGTGGCGCCCGCCCATCTCGAAGCCTTCGACGACATCGGCGGGATCGCCCGGGAAAAGGCGTCGATCTTCGAGGGGCTCGGGCCCGGCGGGTCGGCCGTTTTCAATGCGGACCTCGACCAGACACCGATCCTTGCCCGGGCTGCGACCGCGACCGGCGCGCAGGCGGTGCGCTTCGGTCGGTCGGCGAATCGGTACAGGCTGGTATCTGCCCAGCTCGCCGGGGAAAAGACGGTGGTCGAGGCCGCCCTTAACGGTGACAGGGTGCTTTTCAAGCTCGGGACACCGGGAAGGCATTTCGCCATGAACGGGCTTGCCGTGCTGGCGGCCGTCGAGGCCTTGGGCGCCGATGCGAACCGGAACCACGCCGATTGCGAGAAGAAGGGCGAGAGCGAGAACCCGGCCCCGTCCACGGAGAGGTAGTCGTCGCGGAAATCCTCGGGCGTCATGGC
>NZ_JBKOTX010000303.1:0-4798 GCF_047086965.1 Roseovarius halophilus (ex Wu et al. 2025)
CAGGAAGTGGAGGATGAGTTCCATGCAGAGATGAATGCTCTTGAAAACGCCGCGTAGGTTTTGAACAGAAAAGCCTCTCGGAAACCCGGGACGGTTCAGGGGATTCGCCAAACGTTAAGCCAAGGCGGATGGAGATAGCTATCTTGGCAGTTCAGGCACGGGAAAGTTCGGGCTGACCGGAGCACGTCAGCTTTTTTTCCGCCGCTTCACACCACCCCGTTGCCCGGGCCGCCCGGCCGTCGAGCGGCCCTTGCTATTGGTGGCTTCCTCGGATGCCTTCTCGACCGCCTGTTGCCGGGCCAGCGGGTCGTCGGCGACGGTCAGGTCAACCGCCTCCAGCCGCTTGACCTCGTCGCGCAGGCGCGCGGCCTCCTCGAAGTCCAGGTTCTCGGCCGCCTTGCGCATGTCGGTGCGCAGCCCGTCCAGATGCGACTCGAGGTTGGCGCCGTGCATCGGCTTGTCCACCTGTGCCGTCACCCGGTTCATGTCCGTGTCGCCCTGGTAGAGCCCGGCCAGCACGTCCTCCACGTTCTTGCGGATCGTCTCGGGGGTGATGCCGTGTTCCTCGTTATAGGCGATCTGCTTGGCGCGGCGGCGTTCGGTTTCGCCGATGGCGCGGTCCATGCTGCCGGTCCGCCGGTCGGCATACATGATCACGCGCCCGTCGGCGTTGCGCGCGGCGCGTCCGATCGTCTGGATGAGCGAGGTTTCCGACCGCAGGAATCCCTCCTTGTCGGCATCGAGGATCGCCACCAGCCCGCATTCGGGTATGTCGAGCCCCTCGCGCAGCAGGTTGATGCCCACCAGCACGTCGAAGGCCCCGAGCCGCAGGTCGCGCAGGATCTCGATCCGCTCGATCGTGTCGATGTCCGAGTGCATGTAGCGGACCTTGATGCCCTGTTCGTGCAGGTACTCGGTCAGGTCCTCGGCCATGCGTTTGGTCAACGTGGTGCACAGCGTCCGGTAGCCGGCCTCGCTCACCCGCCGGACCTCGTCCAGCAGGTCGTCCACCTGCATCTCGACGGGGCGGATCTCGACCTCGGGGTCCAGCAGGCCGGTGGGGCGGATCACCTGTTCGGTGAAAACTCCGCCCGACTGCTCCAGCTCCCACGCCGCCGGGGTGGCCGAGACGAACACCGATTGCGGGCGCATCGCGTCCCATTCCTCGAACTTGAGGGGGCGGTTGTCCATGCAGGACGGCAGGCGGAAGCCGTGTTCGGCCAGCGTGAACTTGCGCCGGTAGTCGCCCTTGTACATGCCGCCGATCTGCGGAACGGAGACGTGGGATTCATCGGCGAAAACGATGGCATTGTCGGGGATGAATTCGAACAGGGTGGGGGGCGGCTCGCCCGGGGCGCGGCCCGTCAGGTAGCGCGAGTAGTTCTCGATCCCGTTGCAGACGCCGGTGGCCTCCAGCATCTCGATGTCGAAATTCGTGCGCTGTTCAAGCCGCTGCGCCTCGAGCAGCTTGCCCTCGGTCACGAGTTGGTCGAGCCGCTGGCGCAGCTCCTTCTTGATGTTGATGACCGCTTGCTGCATCGTCGGCTTGGGCGTGACGTAGTGCGAATTGGCATAGACGCGGATCTGCTCGAAACTGCCGGTCTTTTCCCCGGTCAACGGATCGAATTCGGTGATGGCCTCCAGTTCCTCCCCGAAGAATGACAGCTTCCACGCGCGATCCTCGAGGTGGGCCGGCCAGATTTCGAGGCTGTCGCCGCGCACGCGGAAGCAGCCGCGCTGAAACCCCTGGTCGTTGCGCTTGTACTGCTGCGCCACGAGGTCGGCCATCACCTGCCGCTGGTCGTAATCGTGCCCGGTCTTGAGGTCCTGCGTCATGGCGCCGTAGGTCTCGACGCTGCCGATGCCGTAGATGCAGCTGACCGAGGCGACGATGATCACGTCGTCGCGTTCCAGCAGCGCCCGCGTCGCCGAATGGCGCATCCGGTCGATCTGTTCGTTGATCTGCGATTCCTTCTCGATATAGGTGTCGCTGCGCGGCACGTAGGCCTCGGGCTGGTAATAGTCGTAGTAGGAGACGAAGTATTCCACCGCGTTGTCCGGGAAGAATCCCTTGAACTCGCCGTATAGCTGCGCCGCGAGCGTCTTGTTCGGGGCGAGGATGATCGCCGGCCGCTGCGTCTGCTCGATGACCTTGGCCATGGTGTAGGTCTTGCCGGTGCCCGTCGCCCCCAGCAGAACCTGGTCGCGCTCGCCCGACACCACGCCCTCGCTCAGCTCCGTGATCGCCATGGGCTGATCCCCGGCCGGGCTGAACTCGGTCGCCATGACGAAGCGCTGGCCGCCCTCCAGCTTCTCGCGCGATTTCACGTCGGGCGCGGGGCTATGCAAAATCGGCTCTGACGAATCGGAATGTGCATAGGGCATGGGCAGGTGTCCTCCGGATACGGGTCGTACTTGACCTCTTTTCGCCCGAGTTCAACCCGCCGGGTGGCCTTGCCGGGCCACGCAACGGCGTGTCCGCCCGGGGCGGGACGATTTGGCCCCTTGTCCGTATCGCCCGGTTTTGGAATAACATCGGTGCGAAATGGAGCTCACAAATGTCAGCACGCATATACAAACCCGCCCGCAGCGTCACGCAATCGGGCACCGCCCGCTCGAAGCACTGGGTGCTGGAATACGTGCCCGACACGGCACGCGAGGTCGACCCGCTCATGGGATGGACATCGTCGGCCGACACGCAGGCGCAGGTGAAATTGCGCTTCGACACCAAGGAAGCCGCGCTCGAATACGCCGAGGAACACGGCATCGACGCCGTGGTGCAGGAACCCCACCGGCGCAAGGCCAATGTCCGCCCCGGCGGCTATGGTGAAAACTTCTCGGCCGCGCGGCGTACGACCTGGACCCATTGACCGCCCTTGCGCCTCAGCGGGCACGCCCCGGCGCAGCCCGGGGTTACGTCAGCCGATGGGCCGCGTTTTTGACCATGGTCAAGGCGGCGGTGACGCGGCTGTGCTACAATCTTCCGTGATTTCACACGGAAGGATACCAAAATGACTAAACCAGCCACCAAGCCGGCCCCGGCGCCCGAGGCCGTTGCCGCCCCCGAGCAAACGGCAGAGGCCGACGCGCGCGCGGTGACACCCGGCGATCGTGTGGCGGACTTGCGCCAGGCTTTCGAGAACGGGGAGTATCCCTACAAGGAGAAATTGTCGCGCAAGCCGTACGAGGACTTGAAAGCAAGGCTTCAGGCCGAACTGCTCAAGGTGCAGCTCTGGGCGCAGGAAACAGATCAGAAATTCGTCCTTCTCTTCGAAGGCCGCGATGCCGCCGGCAAGGGCGGCACGATCAAGCGGTTCACCGAACATCTCAACCCGCGGCAGGCCCGGGTCGTGGCGCTGAACAAGCCCACGTGGGAGGAAAAGGGCCAATGGTTTTTCCAACGCTACATCGAGCACCTGCCGACGGTCGGCGAGATGGTGTTCTATGACCGGTCGTGGTACAACCGCGCCGGTGTCGAACGGGTGATGGGGTTCTGCGAGCCATGGGAATACCTGGAATTCATGCGCCAGACCCCCGAGTTGGAACGCATGCTGGTGCGCTCGGGGATAAGGCTCTACAAGTACTGGTTCTCGGTCACACGGGAAGAACAGCGCCGGCGCTTCGACAGCCGCGCGACCGATCCGCTCAAGCAATGGAAGCTGAGCCCGATCGACAAGAAGAGCCTCGACAAGTGGGACGACTATACCGAGGCGAAGGAGGCGATGTTCTTCTACACGGATACGGCAGACGCGCCGTGGACCGTGATAAAATCGAACGACAAGAAGCGCGCGCGCCTCAACTGCATGATGCATTTCCTGTCCTCGCTCGATTATCCCGGCAAGGACCACTCGCTGGTGACGGGCCCCGACCCGCTGATCGTGTCCACGGCCCAGCATGTCCTGCACGGGGCCGATCACATCCTCGGCAAATCGCTGCACCCCGACACTCGCAAGGCGGAGTGACGGCCCGGCGCGGCGTCTCGCGCCCGCCGGCGCGCGGGCAAGGACGCGCGGCATGATCCGCGCGCTCCTGATCGCCCTCGTGACCGTTTGCGCGCCCGCCGCCCGGGCACACCCGCATGTCTTCGTCGACGTCACGCTGCGCTTTCTGCCCGCCGCGGACGGGCAACTGTCCGGGGTCGAGGTCACGTGGCGCTACGACGATTTCTTCTCGCTCCTCGTGCTCGAGGATCGCGGTCTTGATCCCGACGGGGACATGCGGCTTTCCCCGGCCGAACGCGACAGGCTTATGGGCTTCGACCTCGTCGACTGGCCCGACGGCTTCGAGGGCGCGCTGTTTCTCAGTGGTCCGGACGGCGACGTTGCGCTGGGGCCGCCGCGCGCCACCCATGTCGGCCTCGACGGCGGGCGGATCGTGTCGCGGCATGTCCGCCCATTCCCGCCCGTTGCGGCCGACGACCTCGTCGCCCGGCCGTATGATCCATCCTATTACGCCGCTCTCGATCTGGTGGCGGTCGCGGGGGTACCCGACGGCTGCGCGCCCCGGATCGTCGAGGCCGACGCGGACGCGGCCGATGCCCGCGTGGCCGAGCTGGGCGATGCCGGCCGCGAGGATTTCTTCGAAGAGGTGCGGGTGGGCATTTACTACGCGGACCGGCTCGAGGTGTCGTGCGCCCCCTCCTCCTGACCCTCGCACTCGCGCTCGTCGCGCTCGCCGTCTGGCTCTGGGGGCTGGGCGGTGCCGATCATGTCGTGCGCGCCGCGGCCGAGGGGCAGCGCGACGTGCAGCAGGCGATGGCGGGCTACCTGCGGCGGCTGCGCGCCGGCGATGACGCCGC
>NZ_JBKOTX010000304.1:0-4770 GCF_047086965.1 Roseovarius halophilus (ex Wu et al. 2025)
ACTACCTCACCGGCGACACCACCGACAACCTCGTCCGCGGCAATGCCGGGGACGACTACATCAACGTCGGCAGCGGCGATGATACCGCCGAGGGCGGCGCCGGGGACGACGACATCTACGGCGGGGCTGGCATGGATACCATCCTCTTCAGCGGCAACAGGGCCGATTATACCGTCACCGGGGACTCGAGCGCCGCGACGGTCGAGGCACTCAGCGGCGATGACGGGATCGACGATCTTTTCGATGTCGAGATGCTCCAGTTCACGGACGACCTGATCTTCCTGTGAGAATGACCCCACCCGCGCCGGGCTTTCCCAGACCCGGGGAAAGCCTTCACTGCCGGACGTCGCGCAGACATCAGCCCGCTTTCCGGGCGCCCGCCTTCATCAGGGACTGGTGATGCGCGATCGCGTCCTCGACATCCGTGTAGTAATGCAGCTGCCCTTTCTCGAGCACGGCCGCGTGGTGGCACAGCCGGCGCACCTGCCCGACCCCGTGGGTAACCATGATGGCGGCGCTCTGCTTGACACGCTCGGCAAAGAGCTCATCCGCCTTCTTGCGGAAGGAGGCGTCGCCCACCGCCGTCACCTCGTCCACGAGGTAGGTGTCGAAATGGATGCCCATCGACACGCCGAAGGCCAGCCGCGATTTCATCCCCGAGGAATAGCTGCGCACCGGCAGGTTGAAATGTTCCCCCAGCTCGGCGAAATCGCGGACGAACTCGGCCAATGCCCCGGTATCCACGCCGTAGACGCGGGCGATGAAGCGGGTGTTCTGCAGCCCCGTGAGATCGGGGTGGAAACTGCCAGCGAAGCCCACCGGCCACGAGATTGTGCCGCGGCTGATCACCTCGCCGCTGTCGGGCTCCATCGAGCCCGACAGGATCTTGAGCAGGCTCGACTTGCCCGCCCCGTTGCGCCCCAGGACGGCCACCGCCGTGCGGTCGGGAAAGACCGCGTTGATCCGGTCGGCCACCACCTTGCGGTTGCCTTTCAGCACGAAGGTCTTGCAAAGGTTGCGCAGCTCGATCATCGGCCCCTCCCGGTCAGCGCCGGTCGCGCAGGGAATAGTAGATCATCACCATGATCGACCACGAGACGAAAAGGAATCCGCCGATGATCCCCAGCAGCAGGAAACGGCGGGGATATTGCGCCGTCTCGGCCAGGGTGGGCGCGATGTGGGTGGCCAGGTAGCGTGACTGCCGCTGCGCCTCGGCCACGGCGGAATCGCGCGCCGCGAGCGCCGAGAGGTAACTCTTCTCGGCGAACTGGCGTTCGGTCTCGAGCGCCTGGTATTCCTCGAGCAACTCCGAGTACTGGGCGACACCGGCGGTCCCCCCCTGCCCGCCGAAGCGCGCGCGTTCCTCGCTGATCAGCTTCTTGATGGCGGCGATCTGTCGCCGGGCCTGTTGCACGCGCGGATCGCTTTCCGAGGAATTGTCGAGCAGCAGCTCGAGCTCGATCTGCGCCTCGGCGAGCTGCGAGTTGAGCGAGTTCACGATCCCCATCTGGCCCTGCACATCCGCCGACGGATCGACGATCTGCGTGCGGTTGCGGAAGGCGGTCAGCGCCTGGTTCGCCGCCTTCAGCCGGTCCTCGGCATGGGCGAGCTCCTCCTGGGCGTAGCGGGTGGCATCGTCGCGGGCGATCTTCGACAGCTCGTTGATCATCTCGCTACTCTCGTTGAAGATCACCTCGGCGATGGCCTTGGCATCCCCGGGCGCGAAGGCCAGCACCCGGATCTCGATCAGCCCGCTGCCCCGGTCGTAGAAGACCTTGACCATCCGGCCCCAGTAATCCGCCAGCGCCTCGATGCGCGCATCCTCGCCCAGGGTGAAGACGGGATCGCCCTCGCGCGCGTAGATCGCGTGCAGGTCGAGCCGGTCATTGACCGTGCGCACCAGTTGCTGGCTCTGGATGAACTCGTAAAGGATGTCGGTATCCGAGGAACTGGACCCCGACAGCTCGGTGATGCCGCCCAGGATCTCGACCGCCGAGCCGACTTCCTCGGTGCGCACCGAGAAACCCACGTGGCTGGCATACTGGTCATACGCCACCGTGTAGAGATACCAGGCCGACCCGATGAGCGGGACGACGATCCAGAGCAGGAAACTGGCCAGGAGAATCACGTGCCGGCGGTGCATGCGCGCCGCGGGCACGGTCGGCGGCACCTTCGGGCCGTCCGCGGCGTCTTCGGGCGTGGTGGGCGCATTGTCATCGCCGGTATCCGATACCGGTGTCAGCTTGTTCACCCCGGCGCTGAAGAGCCGGGGCTTTCTGCTGGCCGCCTGGCCGGGCGGGGGTTTCTGGTCCAACTCGGGCCCCTTCATGGCTGGTTGCCCGCTCGGCGGCGGGTTTGGCATTTCCTAGCAAAACTCCGGGTGATACACCATCCGCCAAGATGACGAACACGCTCCCCTCTCCGGCCCTGCCGCGGAAACGGACCGGCACGGTGCAGACCGTGCTGGCGCTGATGCTGCGCGAGATGTCCTCGACCCACGGCCGCTCGGCCCTGGGCTACCTGTGGGCCATCCTGGAGCCGGTGGGCGGTATCATCCTGCTGACCTTCGTCTTCACCCTCGCCTTCCGGACGCCGAGCCTGGGCACCAGTTTCCCGCTGTTTTTCGCCTCGGGCCTGCTGCCTTTCATGGCCTTCCAGGAGACCAGCAACAAGATGTCCGTGGCGCTGCGCTTTTCCAAGCAGTTACTGTTCTATCCCGGCGTGACCCATGTGGACGCGCTCGTCGCGCGGTTCCTGCTCAACGCGATCACCCATGTCATGATCGGCGCGGTGCTGATCCCGGCCATCCTGATCCTTTACGATATCAACGTGATCGTCGACATGCGCAGCGTCGCCATGGGCTACCTGATGGCCTTTGCGCTCGGGGCCGGGGTGGGCACGATCAACTGCTTCCTGTTGTCGATGTACCCGGTCTGGGAGCGCACATGGGCGATCCTGACCCGGCCGCTTTTCATCATTTCGGGTATCATCTTCCTTTACGACACGGTGCCCCTGCCCTACCGGGACTGGATGTGGTGGAACCCGCTGGTGCATCCCATCGGCATGGTGCGACAGGGGATCTATGCCACCTATGACGCCAATTACGTCTCTTACCTCTACGTCTTCACCGTGGCCGCGCTGACGCTGGCCGCCGGGCTGCTGTTCCTGCGGCGCTATCACCGCGACATCATCAATCTCTGACTGACCCCGGACCGCCCGCGTTGCCAAGCCGGGACAGGGGCGGTAAGGCCGGATGGGTAGAAAACGGGGCGGGGCATGGGCTGGCGCGGCTATATCCACGAGGACAGCGAAACGGTTTTCTTCTGGTCGCAGAAGGCGGCCTGCACGACGCTGTTCGGTTTCCTGGCCGACAACATGGCCGAGCGGCCGCCGCGCAAGAAATACTTCCACACCCACAGCAAGCCCTACCAGCACTGCATGGCGGCGATCCGGGACCGGGGGTATCGCGCGGTCATCCTGGCGCGCCACCCGGTCACGCGCATCATCAGCGCCTATTTCAACAAGTTCTGTGTCTATCGCGGCGAAAGGTTGCTGTCGCGGGCCGATCTGGAGCCCTTCGCCCGGGACCTGCACGACCTTTATTGCGCCCGGCAGGGCATCGCGGCCGAGGACAACGTGATCAGCTTCGAGGCGTTCCTCGACACGGTCGCGCGGATGCATGCCGACCGGCCGCGTCCGCGGCTGCCGATCAACGGCCACTGGGAAACGCAGGTGCCACCCTTTCACGCCAGGCTGGGGCTGCGATACGACCGGGTGGTGCACGTGGAAAACCTCGATGCCGAGATGGGCGCGCTGGCGGACGAACTGGGCATGGTCTACAGCCCGAAGGCGATGAACCGCACCGAGCTGCCCCCGGCCCCGACCGCCGCCTACCTGGGGCAAGTGCCCGCCCGGGAGGTGAGCGGGATGGATTTCGGCTATGACAATTTCATCACCCCGCGGACGCTGGCGCGCATCCACGCGATCTATGCCGTGGATTTCGAGGTGCTGGGCTATCCGGCCCCGGAGCATGTGGAAGCTCCCCGAACGGGGCTGGCCCGGTCATGGCAGAAAATCAGGCACTATTCCGCCCGGATCACAGGAAAATGAACATGTCCAGCGACAGATCGCCGACGCTCACCTCCTCCAGCAGGACACGGTGGCCGTCGTAGCGCAGCTGTGCGCCCTGCCCCGTCTCCACGATCCCGAGCGCCTCGAACCGGCCCACCTGCCCGCGCCCCTCGACCCCGGTCAGGCGCAGCATGTCCGCGTCGGGCTGGAAATCGGTGATGCGGTCCCGTTCCCCGGCGGCAAGCTCGTTGAAGACGAAGAGATCGGCCCCCGACCCGCCGGTCATCACGTCGTCGCCCGACCCGGCATTGAGCGTGTCGTGCCCCGGCCCGGCATCGAGCCTGTCATGCCGGCCGCCGCCGGCGAGGAAATCGTCCCCCGGCCCGCCGCTGACGGTATCGTTGCCCTCGCCCCCGCCCAGCAGGTCGGCGCCGGCCCCGCCGGCAAGCCGGTCGCTGCCCGGCCCGCCGCCGACCGAATCGGCGCCGCCCTGCCCGTGCACCGTGTCCGTGCCGAAGCTGCCGGCCAGCGTGTCATCCCCCGCGCCGCCCTCGACCAGGTCGTCATCGGGCCCGCCGCTCATCATGTCGTCGCCGTCGCCGGCCAGCACGATATCGTTGCCGAGGCCACCGCCGATCGTGTCACGGCCCGCGCCCCCGCGCAGCGTGTCGTCGCCGGGCCCGCCGCCCATGTTGTCGC
>NZ_JBKOTX010000305.1:0-4755 GCF_047086965.1 Roseovarius halophilus (ex Wu et al. 2025)
GCCCATGTTGTCGCGCCCCGCGCCCCCGTCGGCCAGGTCATCGCCGTCCGAGGCGGCCAGCATGTCATCGCCCACCTGCCCGCGCAGCGTGTCATTGCCGCCGCGCCCGGCCAGCACGTCATCCCCCGGCCCGCCCTCGAGCCGGTCATCGCCCTCGCCGCCCAGCAGGGTCTGCGGCGCCGCCTCGTCCGGCTCATCGCCGTCGGACGACGGCGCCGGCGCGGGCACGGGTGGCACCGTGTCGGGGAAGGGCGCGGAGTCGGGCGGCGGCGGGGCCGTTTCCAGCGGCCCGAGCGTGACATCGACATGCGACAGGAAGCCGTGCAGCATCACTGGCAGGTCGTCCGCCTCGAACGGCTCTTCCGCGCTGTTGCGCAGCGCAAGGTCTTCCGCGCCGAAACGCAGCACGGCCCCCTGCCCCGTGCTCTCGATGTCAATTTGCGCGGCATTGCGCAGGAAAGGCCAGAGCGACAGGTCGAGCCTGTCCTCGCCAAGGGTGAAATCGGCGATCATGTCGCGCGCCCCGTCCGCGCGCAGCACGAAGAGATCCGCCCCCGGCCCGCCGCGCAGCGTATCCGAGCCCGGCCCGTCGCTCAGGATATCCTCGCCCGCCCCGCCGCGCAGGTCCCCGGCGGCGTTGCGCAGCGAAAGCATGTCGTCATCCCCCGTGCCGTCGAGACGCCCCGAAGCCGCCTGCGTGACCGCACCGGCCGCTTCGAAATCGACCCTGAAAAGGCTCAACCCCGCGTCACCCGCCGCGGTCGTCAGGATATCGAGCCCGCCGGCGCGGGCCTGCGCAGCCAGCCCCGAGACACCGTCGAGCGCCATGTCGGCCCCGTCCGCGAGGCTGTCGAGATGCACCAGCCGCCCCTCGGCCGTCAGGCGGAACAGGCTGAGCCCCGCATCCCTTCCGGCGGCCAGCACGAAGACATGGCCCTGAAGGCTCACCACTTCGAGCTGCGTCGCGCCGGCGAAACGCGTCTCCCGGTCGTCGATCACGTGATCGGCGACGTCGAGCGTGCCGTCCCCGGCCACGGCCAGCACGGTCAGGCTGGAACTGTCCGAGGCCGCGACCAGCAGGAAGGGCTGCCCGGCCACCTCGGCCGTGGCAAGCGCGGTGACGGTCTGTACCGGCAGGCTTTCGTCGCGGCCAAGGCTTTCGCCCCGCTCCAGCCCGCCCTCGGGCGTCAGGCGCGCGCCGGTCAGCCCATGCTCGCGCGCCGAGCCGGCAAAAACATGCAGCGCGCCGTCCAGCTCGACAAGCGCCATGTCAGAGACGTTCGCAAGGTAGGTCCCGCCGGTATCGTCCAGTGCCTGCACGGACTCGACCCCGGAGGCATCATCCAGCCGCACGGCGGCGATGCCCTGCCCGCCATCGGCGGCGGCCAGCAGGTACGCCTGCCCGTCCTGCCGCAGGCCCAGCAGGCTGGCCGCCTCGGCCTGGATCCCGCCCTCGGCAAGGTAGGCCGGCCGGGCGCTGCGCGCGCCGGCCTCCCAGCTGTCCAGCAGCTCGGCGATCAGCGCCGGGGGCAGGGCGCCGGGATGGCCGGGCAGGGGCAATTCGGTGCGCTGCCCGCTTTCGTGCCACCAGTCCTCCACGAGGGCCGGGCCGGCAGGGCCGGGGCGGATCAGCCGGGTCACGCCGGTGGCGTAATCGGCCACCGAGAAATGCCCGTCCGGCAGCGCCGCGATCGCCGCCGCACCCTGGGCGAATTCGAAGTTTTCTGCATGAACAGTGCCTGTATGCCGCAACCTGACCGGCATCGTCGCCACACCCTTTCCCGCGCCCCCACGCGGGGTTAAGACTGGGCGAAACGGCCTAGGGGCGGCTTAACGAATTGTGACCCCGAGACGGCATTCACGAACAGTTAAATGAAAATCCTGCGAAGCGGGATGTTTCGCGCGCGAAACACTGCATACGGCCCGGCTGTGCCGGCTCAGGCGCCGGGGCCGTGCTTGTGCAGGGTGTCGAAGCCGCGCAGCTCGGCCACCAGCGCGCCCAGCCTGTCCACCGGGATCATGTTGGGCCCGTCGCTGGGCGCGTTGTCCGGGTCCTGGTGGGTTTCGATGAACAGCGCCGAGACCCCGACGGCGCAGGCCGCGCGGGCCAGCACCGGGGCGAAGTCGCGCTGGCCGCCGCTGGTGGCGCCCTGCCCGCCGGGCTGCTGCACAGAATGGGTGGCGTCGAACACCACCGGGTAGCCGGTATCGGCCATGACCGGCAGGCCCCGGAAATCGCTGACCAGCGTGTTGTAGCCGAAGGATGTGCCGCGATCGCACAGCAGGATGCGGTCATTGCCGGTACTGGCGATCTTGGCGGCGACGTTGGCCATGTCCCACGGCGCGAGGAACTGGCCCTTTTTCACGTTGATCACCGCGCCGGTTTCCCCCGCGGCCAGCAGCAGGTCGGTCTGGCGGCAGAGAAAGGCCGGGATCTGCAGGACGTCGCAGACCGCCGCCGCCGGGGCACACTGGTCGGGCAGGTGGACGTCGGTCAGCACCGGGCATCCGAATTCGTCCCGGATGCGCCCCAGTATCTCGAGCCCCGTTTCCATGCCCAGCCCGCGTTCGGAGCCCAGCGAGGAGCGGTTGGCCTTGTCGTAGCTGGCCTTGAAGACGAAGCGCGTGCCGGTGGGCGCGCAGGCCTCGGCGATGCGGTCGGCCATCATCCGGGCGTGATCGAGACTTTCCAGCTGGCAGGGCCCGGTGATGAAGGCCACCGGGTGGGCGCCACCGACGGGGATGTCGCCGATGGTGACGGGGCGGGTGCGGGTGATGTCCATGGTTCAGAGCCCTTTCAACGCGGCCTCGATGCGGGGGATGTCCTCGGGGTTGTTCAACTCCCAGAAGACACGGCCGCGCCCCTCGACCGGCACGCAGGCCACGGGCACGCCGTTTTCGAGAAAGCGCAGCTGTTCCAGCCCCTCGAGCGTTTCCAGCCGCCCCTCGGGCCAGCCGATATAGGCCTGCAGCGCCGCGGGCCGGTAGGCATAGACCCCCACGTGATGCCAGACAGGGATGTCCCGCTCGGGCAGCTTGCCCGGGTCGATATAGGGGATCACCTCCTTGGAGAAGTAGAGCGCGTGACGCGCCCGGCCGAAAACGGCCGTGGTGCCCCCGACCCGGCCGGCCTTGCGATCCTCGATGAAATGGCCATAGGTCCGCGCGTCGCATTGCAGGACGGGGGTAGCGACCTGCGCGGCGGTATCCGCGCGCATCGCGGCGATCAGATCCTCGACGAACCAGGCGGGGGTGAGCGGCGCGTCGCCCTGCAGGTTGACCACCAGATCGGCGTCGATCCCGGCCGTCCGGACCGCCTCGGCGCAGCGTTCGGTCCCGTTGCGGCAGTCGGGGCTGGTCATGACGACCTGCGCGCCAAAGGCATGGGCCGCGTCGCGAATGCGCGCGTCGTCGGTGGCCACGTGGACGGCGTCGACGCCGCGCACCGCGCGGGCGGCTTCCCAGCTGAGGCGGATCAGGCTCTTTTTCGTCCCGTCGGGCAGGGTCAACTCGGCCAGCGGCTTGCCGGGATAGCGGGTCGAGGCATGGCGGGCGGGAATGACGACAACGGTTTTCATGGCTCACACCACCCCGGCGCGCAGGCAGTCATGCACATGCAGCACCCCCAGCGGACGACGCGCCGCATCCACCACCAGCAGCACCGAGATCTGGCGGTCGTTCATCAGCGCCAACGCCTCGGCCGCCAGCATGTCGGGTGTCACCGTCACCGGGTCGCGCGTGGCGATGGCCCCGGCGGTGCTGTCCAGCAGGCCGGACATGTTGCGGCGCAAATCGCCATCGGTGACGATGCCCTGCAGCGGCCCGTCCGCCTCGGCCACGGCGACGATGCCGAACCCCTTGGCCGACATCACCAGCAGTGCATCGCCCATCGGGGTGGCGGGGGCGACCAGCGGCAGGCTGTCGGCCCCGTGCATCAGTTCGGAGACGTGGCGTAGCTGCGCGCCCAGCTTGCCGCCCGGGTGGAATTCGCGGAAATGCCCCGCCTCGAAACCGCGCGCGCGCATCAGCGCCACGGCCAGCGCATCGCCCAGGGCCATGGTCATGGTGGTCGAGGTGGTGGGCGCCATGCCGATCGGGCAGGCCTCGGGCATGGCGGGCAGGGTCAGGCGGTAATCGGCATGGCGCATCAGCGCGCTGTCGGCCCGGCTGGAAATGCCGACCACGGGGATGCCGAAGCGCCGGGTATAGCCCAGCACCTCGACCAGTTCGGCGGTTTCCCCGGAATTCGAGATCAGCACGCAGACATCCTCGGCGGTGATCATGCCCAGATCGCCGTGGCTGGCCTCGGCGGCATGGACGAAATAGGCGGGCGTGCCGGTGGAGGCGAGCGTGGCGCATATCTTTCGCCCCACATGGCCCGACTTGCCCAGCCCCGAGACGATGACCCGTCCCTTCATGTCGAGGATATGCGCCACGGCGGCGGCGAAATCGGCCGGCAGATCCTCGGCCAGCCGGGTCAGCGCCTGCGCCTCGAGCGCGAGAACGGAGCGCGCGGCATCCGCGTGGGACGGGGGCGGGGCGGTGTCGGGCATGAAACCTCCTTGGGCGGGTTCCCGGGGCGTGGCGGCGACATAGCAAATCGCGGCGGCGGGCGGAATGTGTGTTTTGCCGGCCGCGCCTCAGCCCGCGTCGGCAAGCCAGCGGCGCAGCCGGTCGCGGATCGCGGGGGTCAGCGCCGCGCCCCCCAGCGTGAGGCTGCCATCGGCATTGGCCGCTGGGATGGCTGTTGTCGGA
>NZ_JBKOTX010000306.1:0-4751 GCF_047086965.1 Roseovarius halophilus (ex Wu et al. 2025)
CGACCTGCGCGCGCCGCCCCCCGCAGCGGCGCGCCGCCGTGCGTTCGGCCAACGGATGGAAACCGGAATGGCGGTTTTCAACACCTTCCTGCCGCTTGTCCGCGGACAGCGGATGGGGCTGTTCGCGGGGTCGGGGGTCGGCAAGTCGAAACTGCTGGGCGGTCTTGCCCGTGGTGCGGCTGCCGATGTCATCGTCATCGCCCTGATCGGCGAGCGGGGGCGCGAATTGTCCGAGTTCATTCGCGATGTTCTGGGGCCGGAAGGGATGGCGCGTGCCGTCGTTGTCGCGGCGACTTCGGATATGTCCCCGCTGGCGCGGCGGCGCTGCGCCTGGACGGCGATGGCGGTGGCCGAACACTTCCGCGACGCGGGCCGGCATGTGTTGTTTCTGGCCGATTCGATCACCCGCTTTGCCGAGGCGCATCGCGAGATCGCGACCGTTTCCGGTGAATTGCCCGTTCTGCGCGGTTTTCCCGCCTCGACCGGGCACCTGATCACGTCGCTTTGCGAACGCGCCGGGCCGGGCTCCGACGGGACCGGTGATATTACCGCGGTGTTCAGCGTGCTGGTCGCGGGCTCCGACATGGAGGAGCCGATCGCCGACATTCTCCGCGGGGTGCTTGACGGCCATGTCGTGCTGGACCGCGAAATCGCCGAGCGTGGGCGGTTCCCCGCCATCGACGTGCTGCGGTCGGTATCGCGCAGCCTGCCGGGCGCGGCCAATGACGACGAGAACGCCCTTCTCGCGCAGGCGCGCAAGCTGCTGAGCCTTTACGCCCGCTCGGAAAACATGATCCTGGCCGGCCTTTACTCCGAAGGACAGGACGCCGAGCTTGACCAGGCGGTCCGCGCGTGGCCCGAGCTTGACGCGTTCCTTGCCGAAGCGGGTGGCACCCCGGTCCGTGCGAGTTTCAACCACCTCTCGGTGATCCTCCGGAGGGCCGGGGTGTCCCTCTCGAAAGGTGATCAGCGCCCGCCCGTTGGCCGGGACACCTTCGCGGGTACCGCGCCGTAGTCCATGATATGTGCTCAGGCTGGTCCGGGTGCCGATTGCAGCAGGGTCAGCGCAATCGCGTTCGACGACGGTGCGTTGATCTTGGCGAGTTCATCCTGCGCGAGGAAGCGGCGTACAAGCTCCTCGCGCGTCTGCTCATCGGCCAGGTCCGAGATACTGTCGATCCCGATCGCCGTGGCGCGATCACGGAATTCGGCGACCTGTCTTTCCAGGTCGAGCTGCGCGAAGCCTTCCGGCAGCCCGAAAGCCGTTTCGAACACCTGCCGCAGCGGTGGCGTGCCCAGCACGCGATACCATTTCGCGGCATCGTTCTGATCGGCACCGGCCACATCGGCAAGTTCCCGTTTCGCATTCATGGCCAGTCGCAACGCCTGATCCTCGTCACCCACGGCGCTCTCGAAGGCCATCCGCCTGAACCGCTCGGTGATTTCCGCGCCGAACCCCGGTCGTGCCGATTCGGGCGAGCCGCCATCACCGAAACCGAAAGCTGCCGCGAGACGCGTGTAACGGTTGTCGGACAGTCGATTCGCCAGCGCGTTTTCGTCTGTCACGCCCTCTTCCAGAACCTGACGGATGAAGGCACGGTTGTTCAGATCTTCCTGGAGCCCGAAAGCCCCCAGCGCGACCCGCAGCAGGCGCCTGTCGCCAACCAGGGCCTCGGCGCTCCGGACGTCGCCTATGGTGGCTTCGAAATACTTGGTGTCGCGGGCGATCCGCGGCGACTTGTCGAATATTTCCGTCTGCCGGTCGAGCGTCTGGTTCAGGAACGACCAGCCGGCAAGGCCGCTCATCGGCAGGGCTGGCTGGAAGCTCATGACGGACGATGCGCCAGCAGGCGCTCCTCGCGTGGCAGAAGCGCGCGAAGCGCCTTGAGAGAGTGGTAATACCGCCCGCCGATCAATGCGTCGGTGGCCGCTGCAAGGTGGTGGCGGCTGTCTGGGTCGGTCAGCACCTGGCTCAGTTCCTCGATGCGCCGCAGCAATTGCAACCGCGCCTGATCCGGTTCCGCGTCCCCGGAAAGCACCAGTTGTGCCTGGTAGCATATCCGGCGGACCGGGGTCGTCGCGTCTTCGGGATGGATCGCATCGCGCAAGCGCAGAATGTTGGCATCCGGCGTCATGATGGACACGCGCGCGCGGCGCTCGCCATTTTCGATGACCGCGCCGTTGATCAGGATCCGCTCCTTCGGCCCAAGCTTGATGACCAGTCCCGTCATGCCGCGGTGCTCCTCTCGCGCAATCCGCGCATGACCGCGACGTTCACCTCGATCAGCGGCTCGATGCTGGCCTCGTTCGACAGAACCTTGCTGCTGTGCAAGGTCGTGAACTCGGCCAGGTAGAGGATCCGCGCGCGCAGGTCGTCCGGCAGGGCATTGTCGCTGCTGGCGACGGTTGCGGCCAGCAGGGTCCACAGGCGGCGGTTTTCGTGCAGGGCGCCGGCCAGGTCACGCGCGGTGGTGCCGGGCTGCGCGGCGTTCCTGAGGTGTCCGGTGATACGCGCGAACGCGTCGTACTCGGTATCTTTCGGGGGCTTGATGGCTTGGGCACCCCGGCCGTAGCCCGCCCGTGCCTTGAGGCTCGCAGTCACATCGCATCCTTTCCATGAGAGGTCATATCAGCGCCGAGGGGTCAGGATGGGGCGCCTGTCAGGCGCCCCGTCCGTCTAGCCGCGGAACAGCGACAGGATGGCCTGCGGGGCCTGGTTGGCGATGGACAGCGACTGCGTGGCGAGCTGCTGTTGCACCTGAAGGGCCTGCAACCGGGCCGAGGTCTCTTCCATGTCCGCATCCACCAGCGAGCCGACGCCCGACTTCATCGCATCCATGACCTGGCCGACGAATTCGTTCTGGTCGGAAATGCGTTTGGCCGACGCGCCAAGCTCCGCGGCGCCGTCCACGGCGGTCTGGATATGCGCCTCGATGTTGGCGATCGATGCATCGGCAGCGGTCGCGCTCGACACGTCGATGTTACTGAGGTCGATGTTCGCTTCGAAATCCACCGAGGCCACGGTGATGTTCGAGGCCGTGACCGCGCCGGCCGCATCACGATCAATCGACGACAGGACCGTGATCCCGGCATTTCCAGCGCTGTTCAGCAGGTTCGCGCCATTGAACTGCGATGCCGAGATGATCGAGTTGACCTGGTTTGTCAGTTCCGTGACATCCGCGCCTATCTTGGTATGGTCCACGTTCTCGCCGGTGGCGGCAACGACCTTCTCCTTGATCTGGGTAAGCAGGTCCGTGATCTGTTCGGCGCCGGCCGATGCCACGGCCACGGTCGATTCTCCCAGCGACAGCGATTCCGACACGGCCTTGAAGCCGCTGACGTCGGATTCCATCACCTTGGATATCGCCCAGATGGCGGAATTGTCCTTGGCCGAGGAGACCTCCTTGCCGGTCGACACCATGTCCTGCGTCTTGGCAAGGTTGGAGTTCACGGATTTCAGGGTTTGCAGCGCCGTCATGGCGCTGTTGTTCGTCAGAATGCTCGACATGGCATTTTCCTTCGTCTCGTGGCGGATTTTCGCCGTTTACAGGTTCCGCCCGGTGCGAGCGGTGAAGAATGTCGTTCTGACATGTGCAGCCCTTGCAACCTCGGGAACTGCGCCATCCTGGGCCGGATGCGGGTGCAAGATGCAGGGGCAATTCCTAAGGGAAAGCTAATCCTCACTTTCCGAGTGAGGCGGATTTGAGTCAAATCATCTCAGGCGCGTTTCTCGACCTCGCTGCCCCGCTTGCCGTCGAATCGGGTCCTGCGGCCGGTCCTGTCATAGGTCTGCAGGGACGTGCGCACGCTTTCCACGGCCGACAGCCGGTCGGCCACTTTCCGGATACCCTGCGCCGCGGCCTCCAGCAGGGACTGGTTGCGCGCCATCTTGCGTTGCAGCGCCGGCAGGGACCCGCGCGCGGTCGCCGGGTCCGCGCCGAGCGCCGCGACGAGGCTTTCCTTGGTGTCTGCAAACCCGGCGATCGCGGTCAGGTCACCTTCCAGCAGCGCGGCGCGTTCCCTGTCCAGCAACCTGTCCAGCCTGTCAGCCGCGTTCTGACGGGACCGATGTGTCATTGGATGCCTCCATCATGGATTTCAGGATGTTTTCCGCCAGACCGATGCCGCCATTGCGGGCCATGTCGTCGGCGATGGCCTGTCGCTGGAAAGATGCGAACTGCCCCGCCGCGGGACCGCCGCTGAAACTGTTCTCCTGTTCGCCGAAGCCCGCCGATTTCAGCATTTCGGCGATGAAGCGCGCCTCGAGGTTCCTCGCGGCTTCGGCCATTTGCGGGCTGTTGCCGCCTGCCGCAGCAACGGCCCGATACCCGTCGGACGGTGAAGAAATGATCACTTTATTGCCTCGAATTTTGTGAACCCGACCCCAGTGAAGCGGAAAGCGGTAAAGAAGCGGTAACCGGATTTTGCCATGCTTCCGACATGGTGAGCACGAAACCGGAGGCGCACATGAAATTTCTCGGTCACGAAAGCCAGGCGCCCGCCGCGGCGATATCCGCGGCAATGCGCGGCCTGGCGGCGCCGAATCGGGACGGGCCGCGGTCTGCGGACGGGATGGAAAGCTTCCCGGATGTTCTTGCCGCGCTTGCCGGCGATGTCGCGCCGGTGGCCCCGCAGCGCCCGGGGGCGGTGGGCGATGCGCCACCGGGTGTGGGCATCACGCCCTCGGGTGGCGGCGGATTGAAAAACGGCAGCGCCGCCGGAGTGGTTGACGCCCTCGAGCGGCGAGGTGT
>NZ_JBKOTX010000307.1:0-4746 GCF_047086965.1 Roseovarius halophilus (ex Wu et al. 2025)
CGGTCGAGGCGCTGCTGGCCGCGCCGGGGGCGGTGGACTGGCAGCTGCCGCACCACATGGGCAACCCGTCGCTGCGGGTGGCCGATTGCGAGGCGCTGGCCCGCGACATCGCCGCGGGGGCCGAGCCACCCGAAGCGCTCAGGGCGCGGTTCAAGGCCGCCTTCCACAAGGTCCGCGAGCCCGACCCGGGCCGGACCCCGGCCCGCAGCGCCCGGATCGAGGCGCTCTACGCCGACGAGAATGCCGAGATCCTGCGCCGCTTCGGCCATGACAACCGCGCCCCCGCGGACAGCCCCCGGCAGGGGCGCTGAAACGGGCACCCCCCCACGAAAGTTTACAATTGCCGTCTCTTGTGACAGGGTTTTTAACAAAAGTTAAAATTTTCAGAGCGGGCAAGAACAACGGAAACTTTGCCCGGCGGGGGGATTACCATGGCCGCATTCCTGAATACCGTTTTTCAGCCCGGCACGGCCGGAAGTCTTGTCGACAGCACGATATCCGACCCGTCCGGTTTCATGGGGTGCGCCTGTCCGCTGTGCCAGTTCGACCCGTCAGGCCAGCAGGACACCGCCCAGGCGGGCGGGGCCATGCCCGAGCCCGGCACGCCGGGCACCTATGACACGCCGAACGACGGGCCGCCGCTGCCCGACAGCCCGGGTATCAACGGCGCCGGCAGCGCGGGCGAGGCCGAGATGGTGCCCGACACCGACCCCGGCGCGCTCGTCCAGTTCTCGGGTGATCGCAATGTCGACGCCACAATCTTCGGCTCGAAGTGGAGCGCCGACAACGACGGCATCACCCGGCTGACCTACAGCTTCCCCACCGACGGGGATTTCTACGGCGGCGCGTCCTACGCCGACGGCGAGGCGAGCGATGCGAACTTCCTGGCCTTCAACGCCCAGCAGCAGACGGCGGCGCGCTACGGCTTCGACCTGATCGAGGAATACACGAATATCGAGTTCACCGAGATCACCGAGAGCGCGACCAACCACGCCAATATCCGCCTGGCGCAGACCGAGCTCGACAGCGTCGGGTCGGCCTATGGCAACTTTCCCGGCGTACAGGGCTATTCGGGCGACATCTGGTTCGGCCGGACCGGCCAGCCCTTCTACACCACGCCCGAGATCGGCAACTGGGGCCAGGCCACCATCATGCACGAGATCGGCCATGCCCTGGGCCTCAAGCACGGCCACCAGGACTACGAAACTCTCGATCTGACCGATTCGGGCGGCATCAATTACTTCGAGGGGCTTCTGCCCGACGGCTCGGGCCGCGACGGCACCCGCGACCTGGAAGACGCCGTCGACGGGCAGTCCTGGTCACTGATGACCTACACGCTGGCGCCCGGCGGCTTCTCGGCCTTCGGCGGCGAGGAATTCAACCAGCCGCAGACCTTCCAGCTCTTCGACATCGCGGCGCTGCAATATCTTTACGGCGCGAACTACTCGGGCGCCACCTCGGGCAACACCACCTACAGCTTCAGCACGACCACCGGCGAGATGTTCATCGACGGGACGGGCCAGGGCGCGCCGACCGACAACATCATCCTGCGCACGATCTGGGACAACGACGGCACCGACACGCTGGATCTGAACAATTACAGCACCGATCTCGACCTCGACCTGCGCCCGGGCGAGCATTCCGATTTCGGCACGCAGCTGGCCGACCATAACGCGCGCAACGGCGGCGGCGCCCCGGCCGAGGGCAACATCGCGCTCGCGCGGCTGGTGGCCGGCGACACGCGCGGCCTGATCGAGAATGCCGAGGGCGGGTCGGGCAACGACACGATCCGCGGCAACGAGGGCGACAACCAGATCGACGGCAATGGCGGCAATGACAGCCTTGCCGGCCGCGACGGCGATGACGACTTCATCCTCGACGATCCCGGCGGCACCGGCAACGACACGATGGACGGCGACGCGGGCTTCGACGAGATCCTCATCGAAAGCACCGGCGTCTACGACCTCGGCTCGCCCGACGTGCAGATCAGGGATATCGAGTCCGTCCGCTTCGACGAGACGGGGGCGGGCGCCACGCTGATCCTCAACGCCCAGGAAACCGACGGGACATCCGAGCTCGACGACGTCGAGATCGACGGCTGGAACCCGACCGGCACGGGGGCCGAGGTGGTGCGCGTCCTGACGGACGTGCTGAGCACGGTCGACCTTTCGAGCTGGACCTTCACCGACTGGGATCCCGACGAGGGCGACCGTGTCGAGATCGTGGGCGACAGCGATGACGAGACGCTGACGGGCACGTCCTCGGCGGATTCCGTCAATGGCAACAGCGGCGCCGACACCCTGAACGGCGGGGCGGGCAACGACACGCTCGACGGCGGCGGCGCCATCGGCGACCTGATCAACGGCGGCGATGGCGACGACCTCGTGATCTACAACTCCGGCGAGGGCTACGACAATATCGACGGCGGGTCGGGCACCGACACCTACCAGAGCATCTACGCCTTCGACCGCCTCTTCGACCTGGACAACGATTTCCACCGGTCACTTTCGGGCAGCACGCAGTTCGACCTGATCTCGATCGAGAACGTCAACGCGTTGGGGGACGGCAGCGACGAGATCATCGGTGGGGGCGAGGCCAATTCCCTGAGCGGGGGCGGCGGCGACGACACCATCAGCGGCAACAGCGGTGCCGATACCCTTAACGGCGGAGCCGGTAACGACACGCTCGATGGCGGTCTCTCCGTGGACAGCATCTTCGGCGATGGCGGGGATGACCGCATCCTGCTCGTCGGCGGCGATTTCCTCGACGTGGTCGATGGCGGCGCCGATACCGACACGCTGGATGCCAGCGCCTACAATACCGGCAACTTCTTCGTCGACCTCGGCGCGGGCAGCTACGGCTCCGACAGCTCGTCCAGCCCGCAGACCATCACCAATGTCGAGAATGTCATCGGCACGGATGATGCCGACACGATCACCGGCAGCGCCGATGCCAACATACTCGAGGGCGGGGACGGTATCGACACGCTGCAGGGCGGCGCGGGCGCCGACACGCTGCGCGGCGGGGCCGGCAACGACACGCTCGACGGTGGCACCTTCGTGGACAGCATCTTCGGCGATGGCGGGGATGACCGCATCCTGCTCGTCGGCGGCGATTTCCTCGATGTGGTCGATGGCGGCGCCGATACCGACACGCTGGATGCCAGCGCCTACAATACCGGCAACTTCTTCGTCGACCTCGGCGCGGGCAGCTACGGCTCCGACAGCTCGTCCAGCCCGCAGACCATCACCAATGTCGAGAATGTCATCGGCACGGATGATGCCGACACGATCACCGGCAGCGCCGACGTCAACACGCTCGAAGGCGGCGCCGGCGCCGACACGCTCGACGGTGGCGCCGCCATCGGCGACCTGATCAACGGCGGCGACGGCGACGACCTCGTGATCTACAAATCCGGCGAGGGCTACGACAATATCGACGGCGGGTCGGGCACCGACACCTACCAGAGCACCTACGACGTCGACCGCCTCTTCGATCTGGACAATGATTTCCACCGGTCACTTTCGGGCAGCACGCAGTTCGACCTGATCTCGATCGAGAACGTCAACGCGTTGGGGGACGGCAGCGACGAGATCATCGGTGGGGGCGAGGCCAATTCCCTGAGCGGGGGCGGCGGCGACGACACCATCAGCGGCAACGGCGGCACTGACACGCTCGAAGGCGGCGCCGGCGCCGACACGCTCGACGGTGGCGCCGGCGTCAACGACCGGATCAACGGCGGCGACGGCGACGACCTCGTGATCTACAAATCCGGCGAGGGCTACGACAATATCGACGGCGGCGCGGGCAACGACACCTACCGCTCCGATTTCACCAGCGACCGCACCTTCGACCTGCTGAACGATGTTCACGGTGGCAGCTCGCCGGGCTTCGACCTGATCGGCATCGAGAACGTGATCTCGACCGGCAACACCGACGACACCCTGATCGGCGGGGGCGAAGACAACCTGCTGGAAGGCGGCGCCGGCAGCGACGACATGACCGGCGGCGGTGGCACCGACATGCTCAGCTATGCCGGGGACGACACCGGCGTCACCGTCAAGCTCTACAACGGCACCGCCAGTGGCGGCCACGCCGCCGGCGACAGCTTCTCGGGTTTCGAGAACCTCGAGGGCGGCAGCGCGGACGACTACCTCACCGGCGACACCACCGACAACCTCGTCCGCGGCAATGCCGGGGACGACTACATCAACGTCGGCGGCGGGGACGATACCGCCGAGGGCGGCGACGGGGCCGACAATATCCTGGGCGGTAACGGCACCGACATGCTCAGCTATGCCGGGGACAGCACAGGCGTCATTGTCAGGCTCTACAACGGCACCGCCAGTGGCGGCCACGCCGCCGGCGACAGCTTCACCGGTTTCGAGAACCTCGAGGGCGGCAGCGCGGACGACTACCTCACCGGCAGCATCGGCAACAACTTCCTCCGCGGCAATGATGGCAGCGATTCCCTCTACGGCGGGGCCGGTGACGACACGCTCGAGGGCGCCGCCGGCGGCGATAACGTCAACGGCGGCGGCGGCATCGACTTGCTCAGCTATGCCGGGGACAGCACAGGCGTCACCGTCAAGCTCTACAACGGCACCGCCAGCGGCGGCCACGCCGCCGGCGACAGCCTCACCGGCGTCGAGAACCTCGAGGGCGGCAGCGCGGACGACTACCTCACCGGCGACACCACCGACAACCTCGTCCGCGGCAATGCCGGGGACGACTACATCAACGTCG
>NZ_JBKOTX010000308.1:0-4734 GCF_047086965.1 Roseovarius halophilus (ex Wu et al. 2025)
ACGGATTTGTAGGCCAACCCGGGTCCTCCGTTTGACGGCAGAAGACCCCGGCTTACCAACCCGCAGCGACCAGCACCTATTCCTGAAATCAATCAGGCCGGTGGGGCCGTCCTCCAGACGGGCATGCCCGTCTTCCGTTCAGCCCCACCGGCCAAGGTGGCTGTCGGCACCGGCCAAGGTGGCTGTCGGCACCGGCCATGGTGGTTGTCGCTCAACACGCCCGGTCGCGCGGATCGTGGCCGCGGGGCGCTCTGTCGGGCCTCCCCTGATCGGGGCGATGGAGGGGCAATTCGCGCTGCCGGATGACATCTTCGAGGGCGATGACGCGGTCGCCGAGATGTTCGCGCAAAGCGCCACGCAGTAGACGGGCGTTCTGCTCGACACGCATGTATTGTTCCGGGCGGGGCTGAACGACCCGTGCTTGTCGGACGCGCAGGCCCGGGCCATCGCCGAGAGCGATATCGACCTGTCCGCGGCAAGTGTCCGGGAAATCGGGATCATACGTGCGCTCGGCAAGCTTGACGTGCCGGAGGATGTGTTCGAGGCCGCTTTGATGCCGGCTGCCGGCCGCTGGCGATCACCTGGGCCCATGCCATGGCGGCAAGCGCCTTGCCGTGGCATCACAGCGCCCCTCGACCGGATGCTGATCGCCCAGGCCCGGTGCGACGGGGTGCGCCTGGCAAGTTCCGACACGTAATTCGCGGCGTACGACATCGACCTCGTCGGCTGACGGGTAACAGGGTCGCGCCCCGGACCAGCGGATCGCCCATCATTGTAGCGCAGGACGATGGGCCTGCGGCGGGGGTGGTCACCAGCCTGCCGCAAGGGTGAGTGTCACGCGGAAAAGGTCGCGGTGGCGGGTCATCTCGGCGCTGGCATGGCCGAGCGGCGTGTGGACATGGCGCGACCGGGTTTCATCGTCATTGCGCGCGATAAAGGCGTCGGCCTCGACCCGGAGCGCGGCAGCGTTGGGCTACGCGCACGCGGGTGGACTTTCTCGCGCCGATGGGTCGCGCGAACGCGGCCTGCGACGGGCCAGTTCCGGCGCGCATGTTCCGGACACCCGCTTCGGGATATCGATCTCTTGGGTCGTGGCCACCCCGTCACCCCGGGCGCGGGTCAAGGCGTCCTTGAGGCCCTGGTCGATGGTCCGGACTGCGTCAGTTATCCCCTGCTCCTTTCGGTGTCCGGAACAGTCCAAGCGTGATATCGCGGAGGGGCAATCCCGGCTGTCCAGAAAACGGACGGGCGATGATCCGCCTGCCCGACCGCGCACGGGCCCGATCGGGTTTGTCCGGACAGTGATGGAGCGTGCCCGAGCTATCCCCCGACAAGGCATCGGCCGCAATTCCGGACACAGAGCCTTGGGCCAACCCGCGACACGCGGCCGTCTCGCGTCAGCCTCACGGATCGCGCGCGGATCGCGGGACGGTGCGCTTTCCGGTTTGCCGGTCCGGAGCCTGGAGGGATGCCGGCAGACCGTGTCCGGGATCACGGATGTGCCGGGCCATCGGGGGCGGGACATGCTGCGCTGCGGCGCCTCAGAGCGTGCGGCCATCGCGGCCCGATCCGCCGGATGATACCCTCCCCGGCGCCGGCTGCGCGCGGGATGCGGGCCGCGCGCCGCCGGGGGGACCGGCACGCCCCCTGTGCTCGGCCATGGTCGGCACGCGCCGCGAGACAGGTGGCAACACGGGCCGGATGCGACACCATGGCGCAGGCCCGAGATCCAGTCTGGCCGATGCTGACACGATGATCCCGGCCGCTCAGGATGGCCCGGAGTCTGGCTGGGAAATCGGGTCGAGGAAGCTCTTCATATGAGATTGCGCGTGCCTCGTGCCTTATTGAACATCTTCTTTGCACCCGAATTCGGCCGCGGACGGTCATTTCCCGGCCTGGCCCCGCGTATTCTCGCCACGTGTTATGACACAGAAAAACGATGTTGAAGTCGGCAAGAGCGGGTTCGAGAAAAAATCTTGCAATTTTCAAAGAAAACTTCGCAGCGATTCTTGAAACCGTGATTCGCGGCCTCTATTTTCTCCGCACGGTCATCGGGCCGCCCGATACGCGGGCGGAGCAGGAGTTGCAGCTCCGACCCCGCCCTGACCACAACGCTGACAGATAGGGTCAACGTCATGGCTAATGATAACGTAGTCGCGCCCGAGGCGGCGCGCAATGCCGCGTGTGCAAACGCGCATCCCCTCCTCCATCTTTACGCCCGGCTGCTGACGCAGCTCGATGCGGCGATCAACCACGAGCATCGGCTCTTGCGGTGCGATGGCCGCGACCCACGCACCGACGATCATGTCCGATCGGCTGAAGTGGCCTGGACCCGGTTGGCCCGCATGGCCGATCTGGTGATCCGCCTGTCCGGAAACGCCCCGGCCTTGCACGCCGGCGCCGGGCTTGTCCGGAGTGCGGTCGCGCATCGTGACGCGGTGGGCGCGCCGACCGTCTTCGCCGGGCTCGTGGGCTCCGCCCGGACCCTTGAGCAGGCGCAGGGGGAAAGCCCTGTCGCCCCCCTTCTCTCTGTGACCTGCCAGCTTCTCATGCGCGCGGCGGTGCTCGAGGGCGCCGAGCCGTCCGGACCCACGCCTCACTTTCCGGACAGCGCGGGCGCTTGTCCGGATATCTGACCGTCCGGCCCCCGTCCCCTCAACTTACCGACGTTTACCACCCCCGGCCCGCCAATACCGGGCCCGGGGGGCTTGTCCGGAGATCCGAATGCCTGCACGAAATTTCCCTGATCGCTGCGCCCCCGACGCGTCTGGCGGGACCGCGCGGTGCGAACTCGCGTCCTACCCGGACGTCTCGGCGGCCGCCCTGTGCCGCCACGCGCGCGCCGTCGGTTTGGCTGGCGAGCGCCTGGTCGACAGCATTTTGCTGCGCCACGGTGTCACCGTGGCCGAGATGCAAGACGGTTTGAGCGCAGACCGGCTGCTCTTGCTCGGCGAACTTAGCCTGAAACTGCAGATCAAGACCCGCACGACCCCGGCGGCGGCCGGCTACCTGTTCCGCATGAAAAAGGGATACCGCCATACAGGTCTGGGGTGCCGCGCCTACGCGGCGGATGACTATGACATCGCCGCGCTGGTCGCGCTGCCGATCAACACGGTTATGTTCACCGCCGCCCGGTCCGGGACCCTGCTGATGCCCACCGCGGCGATACCGCGCCTCGCGCGTGACCCTCTTGCAAGCCTCGAAGCGGCCATCGACGCGCGCGCAGGGCCTGACTGCGCGGCGTGACCGCCGCCCGCCTGCGCCTCGAAACTCTGCCCCCCCCGAAATGGAGCCTGCCCCATGCCGCAAGCCTCTCACCCCGCATCGCCGTCTGAACCGTCCCAGCCAACTTGGACCACCTTCGCCGAAGAGGTCCTGTCAGCCCTCGCGCGCAGCGCTGAGCAGAGCTCGGCCTTCGTCCCTGCCGAAATGCCCCTCGTGGCCGATAACGATATCGACACCGTCGATGACCTGCTGGACGAGATCGAGGCGGCCGATGCGACCGATGGCAGCCGCCCCGGCGGCGCGCCGCCGCCCGCGAAAACGCGTCGCCCGCGTGTCGCGGTCGCCCATGCAATCCTGTGCCTTGCGAGAGCTTTCGGCGACGCGCCGACCCTGCGGGCGACGCTGGCCGTGTCGGGACGCATCACCGTGATCTTTCACGGCCCCCTCGCATGTGTCGACGAGACATGCCGCGTGCTGCGCGTCATGCTCGAGCACGCCCGGGCGCCACACGACACCACCCCCAGGCCGAGAATCATGACGGCCGACGAGGCGTCGCGGGGCCCGAAGCGGATCGACGCGCTTCTCGACACCAACCGCCCCCTCGTCCTGCTTGCCGGCGGTGCGGCCGCCTTGGACGACATGATCGGGGACCTGCGGCCCGAGACCGTGCACCTGCCCGCCCTCGACGCCGCGCTTTTGCGGATGCATCTGCAGTGGCGCTATGGCGCGGACATGCCCCCGGAGCTTGACCTCCCCGATGCCGCCGGCCTCGCCGCCGCCGACATCCGCGCGTTGCAGCTTGCCCTGCGGGCGCCCACCCCCGCCGGGGCCGTGCGCGCACTGAGCCGCGAGACGCAGGCGGGCGACGACGCGGGCAGCCTGTCCGCGTTTCCGCTGCCCCAAGAGGTGCGCGATGTGCTGCTTGGCCTCGTCGACGACCTGCGGGAATGGCATGCGGGTCGGCTGGACTGGGCGCAGGTGCCCCGCGGCCTTCTGATGACGGGCCCGCCGGGCGGCGGCAAAACCGAGATCGCGCGGCTGCTGGCCGCCGAGGCGGGCATGCACGTGCACGCGGGCTCGATGGCGCAATGGATGAGCTCAGGCGCGCGGTCAGGCGATGTCATCCGTGAGATGCGGCAGTTCTTTGCCGCGGCGGGTGACGCCGCGCCGGCGGTCGTTTTCATCGACGAGCTCGACGCCATCGGCTCGCGCGAGGCGCAGAATGGGCCCAACACGGCCTGGGTGCAGGGCAACGTGGCCGCGCTGCTTGAATTGCTCGACGGGTTCGCCGCGCGCGAGGGGGTCGTCGTGATGGCCGCGACCAACGCGCCCGACCGGATCGATCCGGCGTTGCGACGGCCCGGGCGCTTCGACCGGACCCTGACGATCGACCCGCCCACCCCCGAACTGATGCCCCATGTTTTGCGTTGGCATGTCGGGCCCGATCTGTCCGGGGCCGCTGTGGCGCGCCTCGCGCGGCGGGCGCCGGGGCTGAGCGGTGCGGCGATC
>NZ_JBKOTX010000309.1:0-4710 GCF_047086965.1 Roseovarius halophilus (ex Wu et al. 2025)
ATGGAATACCAGAATGGGCAGCCCTTGCTGGGGTGCGCCCCAGCAGGGGCTCATGGCCCCCAACTCGAGCGAATTTCCAGACCTTAGGGTACAGTACCGAACGACGTCGCTATTGCCTGTGGTCGTCCCAAACTCCTTCACAGCGATCTTCAAGAGCGGGTAGCTTAGTGGTGAATATCGGTCTCGGGACATGGGAGAAAGATGAGGTTGCCCTATCTCTGGAACGGCATTGCTGGCACGCGCGTGACGGTTTTCGTAGAGACTATGGCCGGTGTCGACGATGACGTAAGACAAGCCGCCGCCGCCGGTTTCCTGAAGATCACTGGCGATCAAGAGACCACCTACACTTGCAATGCCGCCCTGTTTTTCGACCCCGAAAAGCTTGGTGAGCCGGGAAAGACGGTCGCTGGGACCCGATTTGCGAAGAAATCGACGGCGGGGCGTGGTGACACGTTGCCCGACCCGGCATTGGATGGCAGCCCCAGCACCATCGTGCTACTTGTCAAGGCGCGCCCCATCAAGCACCAAGTTGGGGCAGGGTTGTCACAGGAGTGACCCCGTCCTCTTCACCAAAGTAGCCGATGTTTGCTCCAGCGCCGTCCGATGCAGTCCGCGTTACGCTGGGGGATCATGTGGGGGATGCGCTTACTCCCTCCAAAAAATTTTTATTTATATACAATTGTTTAATCCATTTGATTGGCGGAGGAGGTGGGATTCGAACCCACGGTACGCTTTCACGCACGCCGGTTTTCAAGACCGGTGCAATCGACCACTCTGCCACTCCTCCGGCGAAGGTGGGGGTAAGGGGCTGCGAGCGATTCTGGAAGCCCAAAGCACGACGTGGAAATGCGCCTACCCGGAGCAGGGGTGCTTTCACAATGCGGCCCGGCAGGCTATGATGATCCCGCACGGCCGATATCCGTTTGACCTTGCTGGTCGTTGCGGCTTTGGGTGTGGCCAGCGTGCAAGGTCAAGACAGGACGGCAAGACCGCGCCACAAGACCCGGCAGCAGGGGCGAGACATGACAGGCACACCGCGACCATACAAATCCAGAGTCCTGGCAAAAGCGGTGCTGTTGCTGGCGCTGTCAGGCTGCGGCAGCGAGGACGGCTTTGGCCTTGACCGGCTGATCGCTCCGCGCGACGGCCAAGCCCCAGACAGCGCGGCGCAGACCGGGGTGGCCGCGCGCGATACCGAAGTGCCCGAGGTCTTTCAGGTCACCGAGCCGGGCCTGTGGGACGGGCGCCCCTCACTAGGCGGGATATGGGTCGCGCACCCGCAAGTCGAGGCGCCCGAGCGGGTTGTTATCCGAAACCGGGACAACGGCCGCTCGGTCACCGGCGCGCTTTTCCGGCGCGAGCGGGACACCCCCGGACCGCAACTGCAGGTCTCTTCGGAGGCGGCCGCCGCGCTCGAGATGCTGGCCGGCAACCCTGCCGAGCTGCAGGTGACCGCGCTGCGTCGCGAGGAGGTCAGCACACCGGACCCGGCCGCGACCGACGATTTCGACAGCCCCGACGAAATCAGCGCCGCACCTCTGGACGATGGCCCCGCCGACGGGGCGACCGATACCGGGACGTCTGCCAAGGACGCTGCCGATCAGGCCTCGGAAACGGCAGGGGCGGCTGCCCCGCCCCCTGCCCCGGCCCGCGGTCGGCGGCCGAACACGCCCTATATCCGCGCCGCCACCTTTTCGGTCGAGGCCAATGCCACCCGCGCCGCCGACCGGCTGCGCGGAGACGGCGTCGTGCCCACCGTCGTGGCACAGGACGGCGACGGGCGGACCTTCTGGCGCGTCCTCGCAAGCCCGGCCAATCCGTCCGAGGATCCCGCGACGCTTCTTGAAAAAGTGCGCGACATGGGCTTTTCGGACGCCTACGTCGTAAGCGACTGACCCCTTACGCACGCCCAAGGAGGAACGCTGTCATGATCCGCCTGACCCTCATCGCCGTCACCCTGGCCACCGCGCTCGGGCTCGCCATCGCGCCGGCCGTTCTCGCGCAGAGCTTCGACACCCGCGCCGAGGCGGCCTATGTCCTGGACCAGACCACCGACACTGTGCTGCTGGAAAAGAACGCGGACCGCCCCCTGCCGCCGGCCTCCATGTCCAAGCTGATGACGCTCTACATGGCCTTCGAGGCCATCGGCGACGGACGGCTCGAGGTGGAGGACGAACTGCCGGTCTCGCAGCACTGTTTCGGATACCGGGGCTCGACGATGTTCCTGGACACCACTGACCGCGTCCGCGTCGAGGACCTCTTGCGCGGGGTCGTGGTGCTGTCGGGCAACGATGCCTCCTGCGTGCTGGGCGAAGCGCTTTCGCCGGATGGCACCGAGGCGGGCTTTGCCCGGATGATGACGGAGCGGGCCGAAAATCTCGGGATGACCAATTCGACCTTCACCAACTCCAACGGCTGGCCCGCGGCGGGCCATCGCATGTCCATGCGCGACCTCGGCACGCTGGCCGACCGGATCATCACCGATTTTCCCACCTTCTACCCGCTCTTCGCCGAGCGCCGCTATGAATTCGACGGGCGCGCCCCGGAGAATGTCAGCAACCGCAACCCGCTGCTGGGGCTGGGGATCGGGGCCGACGGTCTCAAGACCGGCCACACCGAGGAAGCGGGGTACGGCCTGACCGCCAGCGCCAAGCAGGGCGATCGGCGGATCATCTTCGCCATCACCGGGATGGACAGTGCCAGTGCCCGCGCCGAAGAGGCCGAGAAGATCATCAACTGGGCCTTTCGCCAGTTCGCCGAGCGCGATGTCGCCAGCGCCGGGACGCGCCTGGCCGAAGCAGAAGTCTGGATGGGCGAAAGCCCGCAGGTGGGGCTTTCGGTGCGAGAGGACCTGTCGATGCTGGTGCCCCTGACCGCATCTCGCGACCTCGAGGCCGAAATCGTCTACAACGGCCCCGTCGAGGCCCCCATCACCGCGGGCGACGAGATCGCCGAACTGGTGATCCGGCTCGACGGTCTGCCCGAGACGCGCGCGCCCCTGGTGGCCGAGGCAGACGTGCCGCGGGGCGGTTTCGCCTCTCGGCTGCGGGTTGCCGCCGATGTGCTGATGACCAAGCTCCTTGACAAGAACGGGAGCGACGCCGAGGAAGGCGCCTGAGATCACGGCATTTCCACGCGGCGGCCCGGCATGTTCATCACCTTCGAAGGCATTGACGGGTCGGGCAAGTCCACCCAGGCGCGGCTGCTGGCCAAGCGCCTGCCCGACGCCGTGCTGACCCGCGAGCCGGGCGGCAGCCCCGGCGCCGAGGAAATCCGCCAATTGCTGCTGACAGGCGACCCGGACCGCTGGTCGGCCGAGACCGAGATCCTGCTGTTCACCGCCGCGCGGCGCGATCACCTGGAAAAGACGATCCTGCCCGCGCTGGAGGCAGGCCGCACCGTGATCTGCGACCGCTTCGCCGATTCCACCCGCATCTACCAGGGTGCGACGCGCGGCGACCTGCGCGCCAGCGTGGACCGTTTGCACAGTCTGATGATCGGGCGCGAGCCCGACCTGACCTTCGTGATCGACATGGACCCTGCCCTGGCGCTGGAACGGGGGCTGGCCCGGGCCTCGGGCGAGGACCGCTTCGAGGATTTCGGCCTGGGCTTTCAGGAAACCCTGCGTCACGGCTTTCTGCAGCTGGCCGAGACCCATGCCGCGCGCTGCGTCGTGATCGACGGCAACCGTGCCCCCGAGGCCGTTGCCGCAGAGGTTGCCGCGCAGTTGGCCAGGCGCGAGGCGGGCTGATGGCCACCGCCCCAGAGGACCGCCCCCTGCCCGACCAGGTCGCCGGCGCGCCCCACCCGCGCGAGACGCGGCAGCTTTTCGGCCAGGATGCCGCGCAGGCGGATTTCCTGGACAGTTTCAACGGCGGGCGGCTGCACTCGGGCTGGCTGATCACCGGGCCGCGCGGCGTTGGCAAGGCGACACTGGCCTGGAAGATCGCCGGTTTCCTGCTGTCGCAGCCCGCCGAGGCGCCCGAGGAGGGGGTGTTCGGGGATGCCCCACCGGCCCCCGACAGGCTCAACGTCGATCCCGACCATCCCGACATGCGGCTGCTGGCCTCTGGCGCGCATCCCCGGCTTTTCGTGCTGCGCCGGGGCTGGGACGAGAAGGCCGACAAGCTCAAGACGGTCATAACCGTCGAAGAGGTCCGCAAGCTGCGCGGCTTCTTCGGCATGTCGGCCACCGATGGCGGGCGCCGCGTGGTGATCGTGGATGCCGCCGACGAGATGAACGTCAACGCGGCCAACGCGATCCTCAAGCTGCTGGAGGAACCGCCCCGGGGCGCAACGATCCTCATGGTGGCGCATCAGCCCTCGCGCCTGCTGCCGACGATCCGGTCGCGCTGCCGGGTGCTGCGCTGCTCGATGCCCGCCGCGCAGGACATGGCCGCCGCTCTGGCGCAGGCCGACAGCCACACCGACGCCCCCGAAGCACTGGCGGCCCTGACCGGGGGGTCGGTCGGCGAGGCGATCCGGCTGATCAACCTCGAAGGGCTGTCCCTCTATTCCGAATTGGTGGGCGTGCTGGACGCGCCCGCCGGGTTTGACCGGCCGCGCGCGATCAGGCTGGCCGAAAGCTGCACGGGCCGCAACAGCGACGCCCGCTTCACACTGGTGCTGGACCTGATCGACCGCTTCCTGTCGCGCGCCGCGCGCAGCGGGCTTGAGGGGCCGCCGGCCGACCAGGGCGCCCCCGGCGAG
>NZ_JBKOTX010000310.1:0-4694 GCF_047086965.1 Roseovarius halophilus (ex Wu et al. 2025)
GAAGCCATCGGCGAAATCTGTGACCTATACGACCCCGCAGAGTGCTGGAACTACTTCAAGGCTGCCGGATATGTCTCAAACTAATCTCGAAACGCTTTAATGCACAGGAGCCAAGAAGAAATCGTTGGCTTTGCCAATGAGACAGGTCACGATATCAATGCAGCCTACTATATCGTGCTGCACGAGTATGTCTCGGAACAGCGCTCACTTGACGGCGTCAAAAAGCTGTTCTTTTCCAACGAGTGGAAGCTGTAGGATGTGGGCTTTTTACCCCACACCTTCTAAACGCCCCCTATTGAAAACATTGGATTTTTTCTGCGCCAATGCGCCGCCACAAAGGCGAAATCGCCCATTTCCCGCCAAAAAGTATCAAACCCATTGAAATCGCCCTATCGCAAGACACTGAAAACAAACACAAAAATTTTCCGCAGGTATCAAACCGAGTGAAAGCGCTCACCTGCCGGCGGCGTCCGGGCCACCTGCGCGATACCGATGCGTTGCCGACGCGATGCCGCGGGCGCCTTGCGGGGTCAGACCGCGTCCAGCGCCCGGGTCAGGTCCGCCAGCAGATCCGCCGGGTCCTCGATCCCCACGCTCAACCGCACCAATCCCGGCGTGATGCCGAGCGCGTCCTTCGTCTCCTCCGGCAAGCGCTGATGCGTCGTTGTCGCCGGGTGCGTGATGATCGATTTGGCATCGCCCAGATTGTTGGAAATCAGCACGATCTTCAGCGCGTTCAGGAACCGGAACGCCGCCGCCTGCCCGCCCTTGATATCCAGCGCGATGACGGTACCGCCCCGGCGCATTTGCCGCTGGACCAGCGCATTCTGCGGATGCCCCGGCAGGCCCGGGTAAATCACCCGGTCCAGTTTTTCGTGGCCGTCCAATGCCTTGGCGATTGTTTCGGCGCCGTCTGTCTGCGCCCGCACCCGCAGGTCGAGCGTTTCCAGCCCCTTGAGCATCACCCACGCCGTGAACGGCGACATCGAGCCGCCGGTGTGTTTCATGTAGGGTTCCACCGTCTTGCGGATGAACTCCGTACGGCCCAGTATCACACCGCCCAGCGTCCGGCCCTGCCCGTCGATATGCTTGGTGGCCGAATACACCACGACATCAGCGCCCAGCGATATTGCCCGCGAAAACACCGGCGTGGCGAAAACATTGTCCACGATCACGGTAGCCCCGACGGCATGGGCAATCTCGGCCACCGCGCCCACGTCCACCACCTCCAGCGTCGGATTGGCCACGGTTTCGAAGAACACGGCCCGCGTATCCGCGCGCACCGCCTCTTGCCAGGCCGCCAGGTCGGTGCCGTCGACGAAGGTGACCTCGACCCCGAAACGGGTCAGTACTTCCTCGAGGACATACAGGCAGGACCCGAAGAGCGCGCGGGCGCTGACCACGTGGTCGCCGGCTTTCAGCATCGACGTCAGCGCGCCGCTCACCGCCGCCATGCCGCTGGCGGTGGCAAACGCGTCCTCCGCGCCTTCGAGCCCGGCGATGCGGTCCTCGAACATGGCGACCGTGGGGTTGCCGTAGCGGGCATAGATGAACTCGTCCGGCCCTGCCCCGAGGAATCGTGCCTGAGCGGCCTCCGCGCTGTCATAGACGAACCCCTGGGTGAGGTAGATCGCTTCGCTGACCTCGCCCCATTGGCTGCGACGGCTGCCGCCATGCACCAGTTTCGTGCGCGCGTTCCAATCCTGTGTCATGCCAGTCCTCCGGGCCCCGAGGCCCATGAAAAAACCCCCGACGCGGCCAAGCGAAAGGGGGCTTTCGAACCTTGCCACTTTAGCGGTCTTGTTTAACGTGGCCCGCAATCGGGAACAAATCGCCACGCCATCAGTCTTGCCCCAAGAAAGCGCGCGGGTCAACACCGGTGCGCAGCCCGACCGTTGGCTGCCCCGGCAAGGGTCAACGGCCCGGCCGCCGGCGACGGGTCGATCAGTCCCCGTCGCTTTCCTGCGTGCTGTAATCGCGGAAAAGCCGGCCCTGCGTCATGAAGAAAAGAAAGATCGCCGCCGTCAGGCCGAAGGTCTTGAAATAGACCCATGCCTCCTCGCTCTGGGTGCGCCAGATCACCTCGTTGAGCACCGCCAGCCCGAGAAAGAACAGCGTAAGGCGCCGTGTCAGGATCATCCATCCTTCGTCACTGAGCGGCATAAGGCCTTCCATGACATATTGCAGGTAGGATCGGCCCCGCAGCAGGCCAAAACCAAGCAAGCCGCCGAAAATCAGGTAGATGATCGTCGGCTTCATCTTGAAGAAACGCGGATCGTTGAACCAGACGCTGAGACCGCCGAAGATCACGATCAGCACCGCCGTCAGCACCTGCATCCGCGAAAGATGCCCGGTCAGGCGCCAGAGGATCCCGATCGAAACAAGGAACACCGGGATGAAGCCCGCCGTGACCACGATGAAACCGTCATAGCCCGTGCCCCCGATGGAGAAGACCCGGTCCTTCAAAAGCAGGTAGGCCACGAAAAAGGCAATCACCGGCCCCAGTTCCAGCGCCGTCTTCACGGCGGGTTTCACCTGTTTGTCACGCATCGTTTTCCTTCCTCATCCGCCAGCCTCAACTATCACGGCGCCGGCGGCGATCAAAGCCATCAACGCAATCCGACGCGGTCCCACCGTCTCGCGCAGAACCAACCACCCGATAAGCGCCGCGAACACGGTCGAGGTTTCGCGCAGCACCGCCGCCTCGCCCACCTTGTCCAGCCGCGTCGCCATCATCACGGCCCCGAACGAGCCGAAGGCCACAAGCCCCCCGGCAAGCCCGCGCAGCATCAACGGCCCGGGCGCGGGCCGGACAGGCAGGTTGCGCCAGCGCAGCCACGCGAAAGGCGGCAACGCCAGCCCGTCGATCAGGAAGAACCACGCCAGAAAGGTGAAGGGATCAACGGCGGCCCGGATCCCGTAGGCGTCATAGGTTGTGTAAAGCGCCACGAACAGCCCGGTCACCACCGCCAGCCCGAGCGCCAGCGGCATCGTCTCGCGGTCCAGCGTGATGGTGCGCAGGTTATAGACGGCCAGCCCGTAAATCCCGGCCAGCAGCACGCCCACGCCCAGCCACTGCGTGACGGTGAACACTTCCCCGAACAGCAAGTAGGCACCGATCACCGTGAAAAGCGGCCCTGTCCCGCGCACCACCGGGTAGACGACCGTGTAGGCGCCCTTGGTATAGGCCATCGCCTGCAGGATCTTGTAGCCCAGATGGATCACGAAGACGCCGACGAAAATGGGCCACATGTGTGCCCCCGGCCACGGCACGACGAATAGCGCGAAGGGCGCGGCCATCAGCGCGTAACTCGCATCTATCGCGCCCCGGCTCAGCCACGGGTCGTACCGCCCCTTCTGAAGCGCCCCGAACGCCGCGTGCAGCAACGCCGCGAGCAATGCCAGCCCGAGAGCCAGCCGATGCCCCGCCTCGGTGCCCTCCAGCGAGATCAGCCAATCGCTCATGGGCCACCCGGGGCCGCGTGGCAAGCCCGCTTGCCGCCCCCGGACGACACGGTAACGGGCATCATCCGGCGGCAAGCCCGGTCAGCGCGGCAGAGAATTCCTCGGGGTCGAACGGGGCCAGGTCATCGATCTGCTCGCCCACGCCGATGGCGTGGATCGGCAGGCCGAACCGATCGGCCAGCGCCACCAGAACACCGCCCTTGGCCGTGCCGTCCAGCTTGGTCATCACCAGCCCCGACACATCGGCCAGTTTCTGGAACGTCTCGACCTGGCTCAGCGCGTTCTGCCCGGTCGTCGCGTCGAGCACGAGCAACGTGTTGTGCGGTGCTGTTTCATCCTTCTTGCGGATCACGCGCACGATCTTGGCCAGTTCCTCCATCAGGTCCTGCCGGTTCTGCAGCCGCCCGGCCGTGTCGATCATCAACAGGTCCGCCCCGTCGCGCTGCGCCTTTTCCATGGAGTCGAAGGCAAGGCTCGCCGGGTCCGACCCCTCGGGCGCGGTCAGGACAGGCACGCCGGCCCGGTCGCCCCAGATTTGCAGCTGCTCCACGGCGGCGGCGCGAAACGTGTCACCGGCCGCGATCACCACCTGTTTGCCCGCCGCCTTGAACTGGCTGGCCAGCTTGCCGATGGTCGTGGTCTTGCCCGACCCGTTGACGCCCACCACCAGCACCACCTGCGGCCGCTTGGGATAGATCGGTAGCGGGCGCGCCACAGGTTCCATGATCCGCGCGATCTCGCGCGAAAGAAGCTCCTTGATCTCTTGGGTCGAGAGCCGCTTGCCCATGCGCCCCTCCGCCATGTTCGCCGTCACGCGAAGCGCCGTGTCCACCCCCATGTCGGCGGTGATGAGCAGCTCCTCCAGTTGCTCCAGCATGTCGTCATCCAGAACGCGGCGCGGCACGGCCTTGCCGTCACCGCGCCCCAGCAGCCGGCCCAGCAATCCCGATTTCCCACTTTCCTGCGGCCCGGCCGGCGGAATTTCCACCGGCGCGGGATCCGGGCCCGGCTCGGGCGCGCGCGTCGGACTTTCCGGCAGTGGCCCGGGCTCGGGGTCTTCACTGGGCGGGGCCGCCGGGGGAGCCTCGACGGGGCGGCCCGGCACCTCATGCGGGGCGGGCTCCGGCTGGCGGTGCGGCACGCCCCAGGCCCAGGCCGCGCCATACCCAAGCGCGAAAATGCCGTAGGACTGGATGATGATCGGAACCGCGATCAGCGCGATCAAGAGC
>NZ_JBKOTX010000311.1:0-4658 GCF_047086965.1 Roseovarius halophilus (ex Wu et al. 2025)
ACCGCCACGCTCGATCTGGCGCTGGAGGCTTCAGGATGTGACTGCGCGACCGTTGTCGCCAAGCCAAGACTTCTTAGCGACAACGGCTCGTCTTACATCTGAGGCCTAACCTAAGCCATCAAAAGCGGTCCGCGTCTGTGCGTTGCAAAGAGCCTAGATGTTCTGTCATGGATGATCAACTTTCCCCTCGGCGATGCCACGGTATCAATCACAGACCAAAACCACCAAATCCTCAACAACCCTATTAGTTATACCGAACCTTTTGCACGTCCTTGTCGAGGCTTGATCTGACCCACCATGTTGTATTTCGCATGATAACGAGCCCCACCTTTCCCAATACGAGCAGGTAACCGTATCAAGCTCACCATCTAGGTTTAGATCAAACTGCAAAGACTTTGTTTGCCCCGGGGCCTCTCTCACTTCTTTGGCAGTCAACTCCATTACAGTAATGGGCTTTGCACTGTTGAACATCTCTATGAGCTCGACCAACTCCCCATCCCGTAAGGCATAATCAGTCTGTGACTCCCATTCTTCAACGTTACCAACGCCCTGTGCCGAGTCATATACCCGGATCACCGTCTCTTCTCCGTGTTCCACCAATCGATACCCGCCCCATCCGTTTGGAACTGGTTGTTCATTGACAATATGGAAAAACCCGTCTTCCCGGTAGGAAACCACTGCAAGCTGGCCTGAACTTCCGTTCCCACCATGCGATAGCTCTATAATAGTCTCTGGTTGGCCATCACCATCAAGGTCTTCTGTTGGTCCAATCTTTTGAGGAAAGAGACCAGCCCAGCTCTCGGATTGGATCACATGACGAGCACCATTTATATTGGCTTCAAGAGTGTTGTTGGCTGGTGTTTGTCCTTCACGATTGATCGTATAATTCGGCACATCACCAAAGGGAACATCAAGACAAATCCGAGAGGTTTCGCCCACCCAACAATCATCTATCTTTTCGACTTCATACAGATAATTGTGAGCACGGCTTACACCATATGCACCATTCCAGTGTCCTTCATAAACGCCGTCTGAATTTTCAAGTAAGAGGACCCAGTACCCCAACGTGTCACCTTCGGTTTTCTGGCCAATTTGTATAAGCCAAGTTCGATCTGTAGACAGTGTCTTGGAGTAGGTGCATTCTCCATAATGATAAAGAAGACTGTTGATTTCTATCGAACATGTGGTGCCAGCTAATGCCGGTGATGCAAGGAGGCCCAGAGCGAATACGAGGAAAGAAATATACATACCTATGCCGTACCAGAAAGCTACAGCACTGTCACCTATGGCATCATAGCGTACAACGACGTGTTGCTTTGGCCGTGCAGCACGTATGGGTGTTGCCGGATAATCACTTTTCCTACCCGCGATCGGCTGTGGTCATGGCAAGGTCGGCGCCGAGGAACATTCAGGACGGAGGACAGGCATGGTGATCCCTCTTCACAGGCACGCAAGCGACGAGGGGGCCGAGGTTGCGGGCTGCGATCCATGGGCAGTGCGATGTCCCGGCCTCGGTTCTGGCCGAACGTTACGGCGTGACGGAACAGACGATCTATAACCGAGACTCCCCAAGTGGCCTGCGACATGACGGAGAGTTCGCCGGTCGAAGCCGTACGGTCAAGCATTCCCTCTCTCCGGACCTTGCTTGGCCTGGCGCAGACGTCCGGTTGTGGGTGTTTCAGGGCCAAGCGACGGGGTCATCCCGTGCCTTCTGAGGCGTTTTTCAGCGCGTCGGATAGACCGTTCGAGCCGGTGGACGGTGTTCTTGCCGAGGCGGGTGTCGGACAGCGTCGCTGACGCCAGATCGGACAGCCCGAGTGTGTCATCCAGCTCGCGCATCACCAGCAGACCGCCGTCCGAACTGAGCTGTGTGCCTTTGAATTCCAGCCGAACACGAGGGTCGAAATCCACCCGATCTGCCCGCTGCAATCCCGCACCCTCTGGGTGATCCATGAAACACGCCCTTCACAGCTATCAACACCATGATTTATATACGAAATACCAAGCTCAGGACCGCGAAATCAGCGGACTACTTGGGGAATGCGGGTTTAAATGGACTAAGTCTTGGATTTAGCGAGTAATTCAGCGAGACGGCCATGCGAAGTGGAAGTATCGGACATAGTACTCGTCGTATAAGTACTTCAGGTCATCCTCCCAATCGGAAATGGCGTCATCATAGCCACGCGACTGCATCTTCTTGAAATTTTTGGCAAGTGAAGCGATATGATAGGCTATTTTCCTTAGACGAAGCGAGCTGCTCGGTTCGCCCCATTTTCGCAACTCAGAAATACTATGGTACGGCGGTAGCTGCCCTACAAAGCATCGATCCAGGATCAACCGTCGCGTAGAAGTCGGGAGCCCATCAGTCTTACCCACTGTGTACCCCAGGATTTTTAGATAACTGATTTCTTGACGCTCAAAGTTGCCGCCGCCAGAGCCGGAACCTACTTCAGTAGAGGGCCATTTAAAGGCGTCGCGCTCCGGCAGATTTTTTATTCGGCGTTTCCATTCCTTCTCGATTGCTGTAACAATCAGAAGTTGCTGCTCACGCTTCGCGCCCGACGAACCGGCAGCGCCTAGAGTATTCGACTGCCACAATCTGAGAAGCTGGTCGTTATCCTTCGATGGAATTGAGGCACGAATTTTTTTGCCGCTACCAAAAAGGTCGATTTTTACGGTAGCAGCGGGAGTTGTAGGAGCCTTGAACTTACCTGACCGGCGCTCTTTCTTGCGCTGTTTGCTACGCTTCTCTGTTTTCCGCACAGCTTTCTGCCTAGCACTTTCCACCTCCTTTAGTTTCTTTTCATGCTTTACTTTTGCTCGTGCTTTGGCTTTTTCCATCTTTCCGATGGCGGCTGCAAAGTATCGATCATAAAAAACACGGATTTCGGCCTTATGTCGAAGGACAGTGCGACCCTTGAACGACAGGCCTATTTCGTACAAAGGGCTATTAGTTGCTTTGACCACCCAATTTTCATCAAGCATTTTTGCAATACAGCGAGAGAATAGCCATCGAAATTCATCACAATTCTCAAAATCACTGTCTTCTAGAAAGTTTGTGGCAATCTGCTGACAAGGACGTGGATCGTCGGCGACAGAGTGTAGAATGAACTCACACAACCCTTCAAAAGTTTCAAAATCGAGTATGAGCTGCTTCAATCGAAACTTGCCATTTTACCTGCTTTAGGTTCGAAAAATCTTCTTTTCCGACATTTCCCATGTGCGATACCATCGGACGTCACAATCGGCTGACGCGGCCTGCGCGTCAAGCATTCGATGCCCCTGATGGCCGCAGCTACCGTGCTAGGACGCCGATTTGAGTGGACAATGCCGTCGACCGGCTGTGACCTCCCAGTTTTTCGTGGCAGCTGACACACCTGTCTAGCCGCCTTTGTTTTGGACCGACCTGGGTCGCGATCACGCGCATGACGGTGGCGCTCGCAGTCGGTGGATCGCGGTAAGGATCGCGCGCACCATCGGGCCTGTGACGGCCACCTCGGCCAGTTGGAAGGTGATGGCGCGGGCATGGCGCACGACGCGGGCGCCGATCTTGATCAGTTTCAGCTGAAGGCTGGTCAGCGACCAATCGGCCATGGCCTCGGGCAGTTCGATGCAGCGCAAGAAGGTCGCCAGATTGTAGGCCAGCGCGTGCAGGTTCAGCCGCACTTCATTGTCGCGGAACTTCCGGCATGACAGCCGCGTCCAGTTGAAGGCGTATTTACCTTCCTTGATGTGCTGCTCGGCGGTGCCGCGCTGGTTATGGAACCGCACCACCCAGTCTGGCTCCATCGGGAGATTGGTGACGATGAAGCCCATACGCGGGAACAGCTCGCCCGGATGCCATTCGATCTTGGCAATGACACGGCGAGGCTTGCTCCGTGATACCGACTAGCCGCGTAGGCTACGGACGATCCAACGACGGCTCCGCTTCGCGCAGCAACACGTAGGACTTCGCCCCCTCTTGCTTCCACAGTGCTTCCACGGGTGGCGGAAACGCAAACGCCGCCCCGGAGGGCGGCGTTTAAGCGCTTGATAACGCGTAATATTTTGGTTGCGGGGGTAGGATTTGAACCTACGACCTTCAGGTTATGAGCTAAAACTATTTGATTTTAATAATTGTTCAAAAACAAATACTTAAGAAACAACCCTTTGAAATCACAACCATATTCAGCGTGATTCGTTCGGTTCCGCCTGTTTGGCTTGGGTTCAAATGGGATCAAAACGGTAACCAACGGTTGACCAAGCGTTGACTCGACATGGACTAGAACCATCGGGAAAACCACGATTGCGAACTAGCTTGCACTAAATGGCCTCCAGAAGCTGTACCCGCTCATCGCGCCTTCGGATCGCAGCATCCGTCGCAGCATCCGTCACAGCATCGATCAAGAGATAATTTTGTTTTGCTTTGGTGTTCAAAGATTCTCTATATCGGTAAGACGAACCTTCGTACGCAAATGAATACATACCAACAAACTGAGTATCTGCATACTCACCCTCCAACTTCCATGCTTCAAGTGCAAAACGTATCATTTGCTCCTCACGAAGGTCGCAAAGAATCTTGGTCCCTTCTCGATCTCTGTGGGTTGCCGGGCTCATCAAGGGTTGAACGGGCGCTACATTTTGTGCGGCCGGTAGGCGCGTCCGGCGCGTAGAACTCA
>NZ_JBKOTX010000312.1:0-4615 GCF_047086965.1 Roseovarius halophilus (ex Wu et al. 2025)
CGTGCCCGCCGCCCGGGCCGCGGCGGCCTCGTCGGACAGCAGGATCGGGGCGGCGCCCGCGCCGCGGGTGTCGGTGTCAGGTGTCATGGCCCCATCTGGTCCGGTCCGGTACGGGGTGGCAAGGGGGTTGCGCGTCGCGCCGGCCCGCTATATACGCGCGGCACTCAATCCGCAGGCGCGGGCGGGCCGTCCGGGGGAGACATCCCCGGCTGTCCACCGGTTGAAGCGTCCCGCTTCTCATCCCGCGCCAAGGCACAAACCGGAAAGGAAAAGACCATGGCTCTTCCCGAGTTTTCCATGCGCCAGCTGCTCGAAGCCGGCGTGCATTTCGGCCACCAGACGCAGCGCTGGAACCCCCGCATGGGCGAGTTCATCTACGGCGCGCGCAATGGCATCCACATCCTCGACCTGACGCAGACGGTGCCGATGCTGGACGCGGCGCTGAACGCTGTCCGCGAAACCGTCGCCAAGGGCGGGCGCGTGCTGTTCGTCGGCACCAAGCGGCAGGCGGCGCAGCCCGTCGCCGACGCGGCCGGGAGGTGCGCCCAATACTACATGAATCACCGTTGGCTCGGCGGGACGCTGACCAACTGGAAAACGGTGTCGAAATCCATCCAGCGCCTGAACGAGATCGACGAGATCCTCGAAGCCGGCGCCGAGGGCCTGACCAAGAAGGAGCGGCTCGGCCTCGAACGCGACCAGGAGAAATTGCAAGCGTCGCTGGGCGGCATCCGCGAAATGGGCGGCCTGCCGGACATGCTTTTCGTCATCGACGTCAAGAAGGAATCGCTTGCCGTGGCCGAAGCAAAGAAACTCGGTATCCCGGTCGTGGCCGTGGTCGACACCAATTGCAGCCCGGCGGGCGTGGATCACATCATTCCCGGCAACGATGACGCGGCACGCGCCATCGCGCTTTACTGCGATCTCGTCAGCCGCGCGGCGCTTGACGGCATGTCGGCCCAGCTGGGAGCGGCAGGCGTCGATGTCGGCGCACTGGCCGAGACCCCGGCCGAGGAAGCCGTCGCCGAGGACGCCCCGGCGGCCGACGCCACCGCCGAAAGCTGAGCCGCTTTCACGAAACCGACACAGGGGGCGCGGTATGCCGCCCCCGTCACCCAGTTTGTATTTCCGAAGGAGAGCCGAGATGGCGATCACCGCTGCACTGGTAAAGGATCTGCGCGACAAGACGGGCGCAGGCATGATGGACGCGAAGAAGGCGCTGACAGAAACGGATGGCGACATGGACGCCGCCGTTGACTGGCTGCGCACCAAGGGGCTGGCCAAGGCGGCCAAGAAATCGGGCCGCACCGCTGCCGAGGGGCTTGTCGCCGTCAAGGTGGCCGGTGGCACCGGCGTCGCCGTCGAGGTGAATGCCGAAACCGATTTCGTCGCCAAGAACGCCGAATTCCAGACGATGGTCCGCGACATCGCCGAAACCGCGCTGTCCGTCGACGACGTGGAGGCACTGGCCGCCGCCGATCTGGGCGGCAAATCGGTGGCCGACACGATCACCGACAAGATCGCCACCATCGGCGAGAACATATCGCTGCGCCGCATGGCCAAGCTAGAGGGCGAAACCGTGGTGTCCTACGTCCACAACGCCATGACCGACGGGATGGGCAAGATCGGCGTGCTGGTCGCGCTCAATGGGGCCGACGCCGCGTTCGGCAAGCAGGTCGCGATGCATATTGCCGCCACCAATCCCGCCGCGCTGGACGAAGCGTCGCTGGACCCCGCCATCGTCGAGAAAGAGCGTCAGGTGCAGATCGACATCGCGCGCGAGTCGGGCAAGCCCGAACAGGTGATCGAGAAGATGATCGAGGGCCGCATGAAGAAATACATGTCCGAGGTGACTCTCATGGGCCAGTCCTTCGTCGTCAATCCCGACCTGACGGTCGCGGAGGCCGCGAAAGAAGCGGGCGCCGAGATCACCGGCTATGTCCGCTTCGAAGTGGGCGAGGGCATCGAGAAAAAAGACGAGGACTTCGCCGCCGAGGTCGCCAAGGCCGCGCAGGGCTGACAGCCCGGGCCACAGCTCGATTGATGCAAACGGGGGCGCAGAGGCGCCCCCGTTTTTTTTAATCACGCGCGGGCCGTCAGCCCGAATGGCCCAGGCCAGACGCGTATCGTCACGTAACGCGGGGAATTCCATCCGGCTTGAAGCCCGGATCGCGCGCCGGGGATCGGCAGGGGCAGGGAAACGCCCTGTTCGGCGGTGCCGTCCGGGGACGACACCGCCGATGACGACCACCCGTCGTATGGGGATGAAGCGGGCGGTCAGGAGCGCCGGCCAACGGCCCTGAAAGGGGCCGATGACCGGCATCCGGCGCAGCCGGCAGATGCAAGCGGGCACTGCAAAATTTTCAAGCCGCTTGGCACCCGTTGTTCCCAAGCTCGAAAGAGCTACCACTCATGGAACTCGTGGAAGTTGCACTTTTACGTTGCGTAACGAAAGTACGGGATTCCGTACCATTCGAATAAAAAAGTATCCTTTGGCGAAAAAAACATTTTTCAAACGATGAATATCTGGTTCTGGAAAGCGGCCTTGAGGACGGCCTGCGCCGTCGTTTCGACATTCAGCGCGTCCCGCGCGAGCCGCAGATGCTTTTCAACGGTCGGGCGGGTCAGGCCCATCAGCATCGCGATGTCCTGAACCGTCTTCCCGTCACCGACCCATGCCAGCGCCTCGCGCTGGCGCTTGGTCAGCGCGCGGCCCGGCGCATTGTAGGGCAGGGTGAGAATCCGCAAATGCGCCACGTTGTTCAGCGCCTGGATGTCGTCGCCGTGCCGCGCCCAGATCGAATCCACATCGCTCTGGCTCAGCCCCTCGCGCGCGGTCAGCGCGATCGCGCCCTTGGCGCGCGGTGAAATGGATTTGAAACTGATCGAGTAGCCTGCAACGACATTGCGCGACCGGTTGAATTCATAGACCTTGCGTTCGTCCTCGGTCAGGGTTCCCGACGCCACCATGTCTTGCAGCACGCGCCATGAACATGCGCCGTCATGCTCCAGCGCCCAGCGAACCATCGGCGCGCGGTGGTAGAAGCCTTCGCCCAGGAACACGTCCATGTAATCACTGTCATGCGTCGTCAGGACGACGAAATCCTCCGGGTCGCCCAGCGAATTCTTCGTGCGATAGCAGGTGTACCCGTAAATCAGCCGGTCGAACCCGTAATCGGCCATCGACCGCGCGTGCATGTCCCACAGTTCCTCGATGGTGGGCGCGTTCAGCAGCCGGTTGAGGTACTCGGTCGAGATCATGCGCGATCCTCGAGATGTGGTGCCAGCGCCTCGATCGCCAGTTCGTAGCCGTGCGCGCCAAAGCCGCAGATCACCCCGACCGCGACCCGCGCGATATACGAGGTGTGGCGGAACGGCTCGCGCGCATGGATGTTCGACAGGTGAAGCTCGACGACCGGCAGCTCCACCGCGCTTATGGCATCCATCAGCGCGACCGAGGTATGCGTGTAGGCACCGGCATTCAGGATGATCCCGTCATGAACACCGCGCGCGGCATGGATCATGTCCAGCAAGGCGCCTTCATGATTGGATTGCTCGAACACCACGGTCATGCCGCGCGCCCGCGCGACCTCGTGGCAACGCGCCGCGATATCGGCAAGCGTCGTGTGGCCGTAGACATCCGGCTGGCGCTGCCCGAGCAGGTTGAGGTTCGGACCGTTGAGGATCAGGACAGATGACATTCAGATAGGACTCCGGTATATATCTTTTTTTACCGTCAAGGGGCGACGCTGTCGAGCGCCACGTGCATCTGTTGCGGGCAGTATGCCCAAGCCGTGCAACCGCTGATGTCCTCCCGTTTTGTTGCGGTCGTCAATTAAAAATTTAACATAATACTGATTATGCGCTTACGCGAGTAATCCGCTTTTCATCGCCGTGCGCTGATCGCGTGAATGATGCGGGCCCCGGCCTCGTAGACCGCCGTCTTCAGGCCCGGGAGCACCTCGCCATGGCTGTCGACCGGCATCACGGGCAGCCCGTCTTCGTTCCCGTTCAGCAACGCGCGCGCCGCCGCTTGTCCGAAAACCGTGCCCGGCGCGATGCCGCGGCCCGAATAGCCGAACACGGCATAGGCCGCGCGCGGCGCGACGCGCAGGATGCGCGGCAGATGATCCGATGTCATCGAGATACGCCCGGCCCAGGCATGGCTGATCGCCGCGCCGTCCAGTTGCGGGAAAAGCCGTGTCAGCTTGCGCCGCGCCCAGCCTTCGTGCAGCGCCGCCTCGCCGCCCATGCCGCCAAGGATCAGCCGCCCGGCGGCGTCGCGCCGGACCGAGGACATGATCAGCCCCGTATCCCAGCAGCCTTCGCCGCCCGGCAGGATGTCACCGGCAAGGTTGTGGCCCAGCGGTTCGGTCGCCAACTGGAAAAACTGTACCACTGGCACGCGCGGCACCGCGACCTGCCGGACCGGCCGGTGATAGGCGTTGGTCGCCACCAGCAGCGCGCGCGCCCGCACCGTGCCGCGCGGCGTGCGAATGATCCATGTCCCGCCGCGAAATTCCGCGCCCGTCACGGGGCTGTTTTCATGTATTCGCGCCCCGGCCTCGGCCGCGGCCCGCGCCAGCCCGCGCGCATAGGCCAGCGGCTGCACCGT
>NZ_JBKOTX010000313.1:0-4609 GCF_047086965.1 Roseovarius halophilus (ex Wu et al. 2025)
ACGGACAGCTCCGGGCGCTGGGCGTGGCCAGCAGTTCGGGCGACGCGAGGCTCGATCGGGCAGCCCGGGCGGCGGTCCGCGCCGCCCGCTACCCGGCCGCGCCCGAGGCCCTCGGCACCGGGCCGCACAGCTTTACCGTACCCCTGTCCTTCGAACCCTGAACGCGAGGCCTTTCGCGGCCCCGACCCGCGCCCTATAGTGCCGTCAAACGGGCAGCGGACAGGGCAGCGGGCAAGCCGGGCATGACAACCGGGGCAGACAACAGGACGGCAGACTTCGACATCGTGCTGGTGGGCCAACGCGGCCGCCTGCAATACGAGGCGCTGCTGCTGGTCGCCTCGCTGAGGGCCATGGCGCCGGACTTTTCCGGCACCGTCTACGTCGCCGAACCGCAGCCCGGCCCGCTCTGGCCCGACGATCCGACCATGAGCGGCGAGATCCGCGCCGCGCTGACAGCACAGGGCGCAACGATCCTGCCCTTCGAGGCCACCGCGTTTGGCCAGACCTACCCCATGGCAACAAGATCGAGGCGTTATGCGCCATGCCAGCGGGCCGACCCTTCCTGTTTCTCGACAGCGACACGCTGATCACCGACGACCTGTCGTGTCTGACGGCGGATTTCACCCGCCCCGCCGCCTCGATGCGCCGCACGGGCACCTGGCCAGAGGAAGAGCTCTACTGGCCCGGCTACACAGCGACCTGGAAATCGCTCTACGACAAGTTCGGCCTGGCGGGCTTCGAGGAGACGCTGGATACCAGCCAACCCGACGACTACTGGGAACGCTACCTCTATTTCAACGCGGGCTGGGTGATCGGCCCGGACGCCCCGGCCTTCGGCACCCGCTGGCGCGACTGGGCAGTGGATATCAGCGACGCCCCGCCCGAGGAACTGGTGCTGCAATCGCTCTACCCCTGGCTCGACCAGGTGGCCCTGCCGCTTGTCGTCCACAGCCTCGGCGGCGGCCGCCCCGGTCCGGACCTAGACGGCCTCGATGGCGATCTGACCTGCCATTACCGGCTGCTGCCGCTGCTCTATGCCCGTGAAAGCGACCATGTCGTGCAGGTGCTCGAAGAGGTCAGCGCGCCCAACAAGATCAAGAAACTGCTCAAGCAACACGAACCCTTCAAACGCATGATCTACCAGGGCCGCGGCCAGAAGGTGCGGGCGCTCTTCGACCAGGACAACCTGCCAAGGCCCGAACGCAAACTGCGCAACCGCATCAAGCGCGAGGGCTTCTGGATGCGCTGACCCCAACCGGCCAGGGGGGCCAGCCCCCCGCCGCGCGTACCGCGCGCCTCCCCCCGCGGTATTTCTGGACCCAAAGAAGCCTTAGGGGTGTATTAACCTTAATGCGCGATGACGGAGGGGCGGTACAGGCTGCGGAGCCGATGGCCGCACCCGAAGAAGCCCCTCGCCCATGGCGCCTGGCGACCCTCTGGGCGGGGGCACCCGTTTCTTTGGGTTCGAAATACCGCGGGGGAGTCGAGCTTGCTCGACGGGGGCAGCGCCCCCAACCCCGGACAGTCCAGGATCACCGGACCGGGTATCGCGTCAGGCTTCCAGCCATCAGAATGAAAGCGCGCGGAAGCGCTCCGTTTGGCAACCGTCCGCTTGGAACGACTCGTGCGATACGGCCCGCCGTGCAGGACGCACGTTCTTCTCGACGCAGCCCACATTGAGCCATCCGGAAAACCGGCCTAGGATCGCGCGAGCAATCTCAACGGAGGACAGGACAGATGAGCGACGATCCCACCTATGGCTTCGACACCCTTCAGGTGCATGCGGGCGCCCGGCCCGATCCGGCCACGGGCGCGCGGCAGGTCCCGATCTACCAGACCACCGCCTATGTGTTCCGCGATGCCGATCACGCCGCGGCCTTGTTCAACCTGCAGGAGGTCGGCTATATCTACTCGCGCCTGACCAACCCCACCGTGGCCGCGTTGCAGGAACGCATGGCCGCGCTTGAGGGCGGCGCCGGGGCGGTCTGCTGCTCTTCGGGTCACGCAGCGCAGATCCTCGCGCTCTTTCCGCTGATGGGGCCCGGCAAGAACGTGGTGGCCTCGACCCGGCTTTACGGCGGGACGGTCACGCAGTTCAGTCAGACCATCAAGCGGTTCGGCTGGAGCGCAAAGTTTGTCGATTTCGACGATGAAGAGGCGGTAAAGGCGGCCATCGACGACGACACCCGTGCCATTTTCGGCGAGGCCATCGCCAACCCGGGCGGCTATATCATGGACGTGCGCGCCATTGCCGATATCGCGGACGATGCCGGGCTGCCGCTGATCATCGACAACACCAGCGCGACGCCCTATCTGTGCCGCCCGATCGAGCATGGCGCCACGCTGGTCGTTCATTCCACTACCAAGTTCATGACCGGCAACGGCACCGTCACCGGCGGGGCCATCGTCGATTCCGGCACCTTCGACTGGACGGCCTCCGACAAGTTCCCCTCGCTCAGCGCGCCGGAATCGGCCTATCACGGCCTCAAGTTCGCCGAAACCTTCGGGCCCCTGGCCTTCACCTTCCACGGCATCGCCGTGGGGCTGCGCGATCTGGGCATGACCATGAACCCCCAGGCGGCGCACTACACGCTGATGGGGATCGAGACGCTCTCGCTGCGCATGGATCGCCATGTCGCCAACGCCAGGAAGATCGCGGCCTGGCTGGAACAGGACGACCGGATCGAGGCGGTAACCTTCGCGGGGCTGCCCAGCTCGCCTTATCACCACCGGGTCGCCAAGGTCTGCCCCAAGGGGGCGGGCGCGCTGTTCACCGTGGCGGTCAAGGGCGGCTACGAGGCCTGCGTCAAGCTGGTCGACTCGGTCGAGATTTTCAGCCACGTGGCCAACCTCGGCGACACGCGCTCGCTGATCATCCACTCGGCCTCGACCACCCATCGGCAGTTGACCCCCGAACAGCAAGAGGCCGCGGGGGCGGGCCCGAACGTGGTGCGCTTTTCCATCGGGATCGAGGATGCCGACGACCTGATCGCCGACCTGGACCAGGCGCTGGACACGGCGACGGGGTAATACGGCGTTGCCCCCGCGCGGCGTGCTGCGGGGGCAAGGTTCCTGGGTCGGCAACGGAAACGCGCGGGCGATCGGGGGCGCACCGCACCAAGGGGGGCGCCATGCATCTGGGGCAACGAAACCGCCACACCCGACGCGCGTTGCGATCACCCCAGGGCGCGGCGGCCTTTACAGGCTTGCGGTGGTCATGTCCTGCGCCGCACCGCCTTGGCCCGCTGTCTGCAGGACGCTGGCGGTCAGACTGGTGTTCGCCTTGCGATGCTCGGCAATCCGGCGCCTGGCGACTCCGACTTTCAGGCAGTCACGGGCGGGCGGGCCGTTCAAGGCCGCGCCGGGCACGGGCGCAGGTCCGAACAGATCGGTGACCGCGCGGCGCTCGGCGGCGGCCAGGGTGGTCAAGGCCATCGGCCCGAGCAGCAGCGATTCCGACTGGCAGCCGTTGGCGATCACGACTTCATGCCGGTCGCAGGCGAAATGCACCCAGGTGATATCCTGCTTGCCCTTCATGTGCCGGATACCCGGCGCACCCGTCAGGGATTTCGCGGGGGCCAGGGCCTCGCTGTCGAACACCGCATCGAACTGGCCGGCCCCGCCGACGAGAATGCGGTGCTGGGCCGACACGATCAGATCTTCCGACGGCAGGCCCGGGCCAAGCGCCCCGGCCTTGATCTGCACCGGCTTGGCGTCGACCGCGGCCTCTTCCAGAGGCTGCCGATCACGGCGGACCCAGCGGATCGGCTGCAAGCCGTTGTCCACGGTCTCGACCAGGTCGCCGACGGCCAGATCCTCGACCGGCACCGCGCCACGGTCGGTCTTGATCCGCATGCCGCGGGCAAAACAGACCGTGAACAGCCCGTCGCCTGCGTCGTCGTCGTAGACACCGCTCGAATCAATATCGCGAGTTTCCGTGGTACCGGCTGTCCAGCCGCCCGCGTTCGAAAAGATCAGACTTTGATCGTTCAGATCTTCGAAGGACCCAGGCCCTTGGACATTCGGCTCATTATTCGTACCCTGCTCCAAAAAGTTTATGGACCCGTTGGTCTTGGCGAAAGTGTCCCCCATGTTCGGAGTAAAACTGTCCGCCGGATCCGAAATGTCCTGTTCGGCGAAGACGCGGTCGTCATTCTCGTTTTCAAATACGGTTCCGTTGCCCATCGTGATGGTCAGCGACTCGATCACGGTGGTGGTGAAAACCGTACTATTCTTGTCTAGAAAGTTGAGCTCGCCCGTATCCGGGTTTGTCTCCAAGAACGTGTCATCAATCACCAGTTCGATGGAACTGACGCCTCCTTACACCGTTACATCCGCGAAGGTCTTGAGGATCTCAATATCAGCTTGATTTGGATTGTTGTCGTTTGTGCCGATGTTATCCACACTCGCGACTTGGTCGGGAGAAAAGGTCAAGGTCGTCAGTGCCATTGCGTATCCTAGTGTTCCCCGCCTGACGGAGGATTCCAAGCTGCTCGCCAATGTGTTATTATGAGGGCATGAGACGTAATGACATCTGCCTTTACCTGAGCCCCGCTGACCGAGCCGAACTCCAATCCCTGGTCGCCGACCGAAACACCCCGCGCAAGCT
>NZ_JBKOTX010000314.1:0-4521 GCF_047086965.1 Roseovarius halophilus (ex Wu et al. 2025)
TGGTATCTCTCCGGTCGGGCTACGCCCTCCCTACGAAACACCACCCCAGCGTTCTCATCCTGATTGACGCTCGACTCTCACCTTGTTTGTCGCGCGGCAACAGGCCCTTGGTGCCTCGCAGGACCGGCTAGCCTGGATACGGCAGGCCCGGTCCGACTACGAGATCGCGGTGCCGCTCTACGAACTGACCAGCTTTGCCAAGGGCACGGGCTACTACGAGGGCCTGCCCGCACCGGTGCGCCGCGCCCAGCTTGACCGTCTGACCGAGCTGCACGACCAGTTCTACCCGACCCTGCGGCTGCATCTGTTCGATGCGCGGCAGTTGTTCGCGGCGCCGCTCACGGTCTTCGGGCCGCTCATGGCGGTGCTTTACATCGGGCAGAATTACCTAGCCTTCCGCGATACCGACCGGGTGCAGTTCATGACCCGGCATTTCGACGTTCTGGTCCGAGAGGCGCTGGTCGACGCCCGCGCATTGCCCGGATTTCTGGACGACCTGCGCCGGGCGACCTAGGCTCTGGGCACCCCCTCAGGACGGACCCTGCCCCATGTTTCCCATCCGCGACCACAATCCCTCGGACAAGGTGCCCTATGTGACCTTCGCGCTGATCGCGGCGAACGTTGCCATCTTCCTGATCGAGCAGGGCCTGATCCAGACCCGCGCCCAGCAGTGGGAATATTATGTCGACTATGCCTTCTTCCCGCTGCTGGTCAGCGAGGGGCAGGGTTACAGCGGGTTGATCACCCATATGTTCCTGCACGGCGGATGGATGCATCTGGGCGGCAACATGCTGTTTCTGTGGGTTTTCGGCGACAACATGGAAGACGAGTTCGGCCATGTCGGCTTCGTCATGTTCTACCTGCTGTCGGGGCTGGCGGCGGCCTTTTTGCAATACCTGCCCGACCCGACCAGCCAGGTGCCCATGGTGGGGGCCTCGGGGGCCATCGCCGGGGTGATGGGGGGCTATCTGCTGATGTTCCCGCGGGCCCGGGTGGATGTCTTCATCTTCCTGATCTTCATCATCCGCATCATCCCGATCCCGGCCTGGATCGTCCTGGGGCTGTGGTTCGGCTTGCAGTTTTTCAACGGCGTGAGCGCCGACATCTCGCAGGGGGGCGTCGCCTACTGGGCGCATGTGGGCGGCTTCGTGGCCGGCTTCCTGCTGACCGTGCCGCTCTGGCTGCGGCGCGGGGCGGCGGCCTACTGGACACGCACGCAGGGCCACCCGCCGCACCCCGAAAGCCGCTATGAGGCGCGGGAAAGCTCGGTGCCCCGGGTCCGGCGGCAGCAGCGCCGGAAAGGGCCCTGGGGCTGACCCGTCCGGCAGGCGACCGGGCCCGGGCCAGACCGCCTGTCTAGGCCCGGATCACCTTGGCGAACTTGTCGAAAATCGGCTCGGCCGCGCAGATCAACTCGCCATCGGCCATGATGTCGCCCTCGGGGTTCAGCGGCTGGATGATGCCGCCGGCCTCTTGCACCAGGATGATCCCGGCGGCGATGTCCCAGGTGTTGAGGCGGCGTTCCCAGAAGCCGTCGTAGCGGCCCGCCGCGACATAGGCCAGGTCCAGCGCCGCCGCCCCCCAGCGCCGCACCCCGGCACAGGCGGGCAGCAGGCGGCCCAGGTCGCGCAGGGTCGCGGGCAGGTCCGACCGGCCGGCGAAGGGCAGGCCCGTGGCAAAGCAGCACTCGATCATCCTGGTGCGGCCCGAGACGCGCAGGCGGCGGTTGTTCATCCAGGCGCCCTCGCCCTTTTCCGCGAAAAAGCACTCGTCCTTGAACGGGTCATGGACAACCCCGGCAACGATCTTGCCCTTGTGTTCCAGCGCGATCGAGATCGCCCAGTGCGGCATCCCGTGCAGGAAGTTCGTGGTCCCGTCCAATGGGTCCACGATCCAGCGCCGGGTCGGGTCCTCGCCGGCGATTTCCTCGCCTTCCTCGCCCAGGAACCCGTAGGTCGGACGCGCCTCCCTCAAGGCCTTGCGGATCATCTCCTCGGCGTTGCGGTCGGCACGGCTGACGAAATCGCCCGGCCCCTTGGTCGAGACCTGCAGGTTCTCGACCTCGCCGAAATCCTTGAGCAGGGCGCGGCCCACGCGGCGCGCGGTGCTGGTCATGACGTTGAGGTTCGCGCTGCCGGTCATTCGGGGGCTCCTTGCAAGAACTGGGGGCGGGGCATCGGGGTGAGGGATCAGGCCGCGCGTATAGGCAATCGGACCGGGGGGAACAAGGGGCTAGGCGCCCCGGTGCAGCCGCACGGCTTCCTGCCGGGCCAGCCGGGCCAGATGCGCCATGAAGGGCAGGTCGGAATCCACGCTGCGCACGGCGGCGAACAGGCGCCGGGTGATCCCGCCCTCGGTCAGGGGCCGGGTGATGTAGCCTGCGCCATAGCGGCTCTGGCGCAGCACCCAGTCGGGCAGCACCGTCACCCCCCGCCCCGAGGCCACCAGCAGCAGGATCACGGCCGTCAGCTCGACCTGGCGCACCGCCGCCGGCTCGATCCCCGCCGGGGTCAGGAACTGCGAGAAGACGTCCAGCTTGGCGCGGTCCACCGGGTAGGTGATGAGCGTCTCATTGCGCAAATCCTCGGGCGTGACGAAGGGTTTGTCGGCCAGCGGGTGGCCGTCCCGCGCGACCAGGACAGGTTCGTAATCGAACAGCGGCAGATAGGTCAGGCCGCCCATTTCCTCGGGGTCGGAGGTGATGACCAGGTCCACTTCCTCGCGGGCGAGGGCGGGCATGGCCTCGAAGGCCAGCCCGGCGCGGATGTCCACGTCGACGTCGGGCCAGGCCCGGCGGAACTGTTCCAGCACCGGGAAAAGCCATTCGAAACAGGCGTGGCACTCGATGGCGATGTGCAGGCGGCCCGCGCGCCCCTGCACCAGCCCCTCGAACTCGGCCTGCACGGCCTCGACCTCGGGCAGGATACGCTGGGCGGCGGCCAGCAGGCGCTTGCCCGCGGGCGAGAGTTTCAGCGGCTTGGACCGGCGCACGAAAAGCTCCACGCCCGCCTGGTCCTCGATGCCCTTGATCTGATGCGACAGGGCCGACTGGGTCAGGCCCAGAACCTCGGCCGCGCGGGCCAGCCCGCCGGTGTCATGGATGGCCTTGATGCTGCGCAGGTGGCGGAACTCAATATGCATGGCGCTCATGATGGTGTTCGAAGTTATGAATTTGTCTCACAGCCGAGACCATGGGACAAGGGAACCTGATCAAAGGAGTGTCCCATGACCCGCCCTGCCCTGTCCTTCGAGTTCTTCCCGCCCAAGTCCCTGCCCCAGTCCTTTCGCCTGTGGGACTGCGTGACGGCGCTCGCGCCGCTGGCGCCCGATTTCGTCTCGGTGACCTATGGCGCCGGTGGCACGACGCGGAAACTGACCCATGAGGCGGTGCAGGCCATCGGCGCGCAGACCGGGCTGGAGGTGGCCGCGCATCTGACCTGCGTCGAGGCCAGCAAGGAGGAAACCCTCACCATCGCCGAGCAGTATCGCACGGCGGGCGTGAACCGAATCGTCGCCCTGCGCGGCGATCCGCCCAAGGGGGCGGGCAAGTTCGTGGCGCAGCCCGACGGGTTTTCCGGCTCGGTGGACCTCGTCGGCGCGCTGGCCGGGCAAGGCTTTGACGTGACCGTGGGCGCCTACCCCGAGAAACACCCCGACGCGGCCGATCATTCGGCCGATATCGAGCACCTCAAGCGCAAGCTGGACGCCGGGGCGGACACCGCGATCACGCAATTCTTCTTCCAGGCCGAGACTTTCTTCCGGTTCCGCGACGCCTGCCAGAAGGCCGGTATCGACGCGCCGATCATCCCCGGCATCCTGCCGGTCGAGAACTGGGCCGGCACGCGCCGCTTCGCCGAGACCTGCGGCACCTCGATCCCGCAGGTGGTCTCCGATGCCTTCGAGACCGCCGAGCGCGACGGCGGGGCCGATCTGCTGGCCACCGCGCTGGCGACCGAGCTCTGCGACGAACTGCTCGCGGGCGGTGTCGAGCACCTGCATTTCTACACGCTCAACAAGCCGGACCTGACCCGCGACGTCTGTCACGCGCTGGGGCTCACGCCGGCGGCAAATCTTCAGAACGTGGCCTGACCGGGCCGATCCGGACCTGTCTTGGCGTTCTGTCACCAGCCTCCGGTCGCGGCCGGATGAGATACCCGTTCAATGCGCGCCGTTTCAACGGCGGGCCTGGGCCGACAGGACCCCACCTGCCCGGACCCGCCCGGTGTTGCACTAGGCTATGCACCTGACGCAAGTTGCCCAGCCAGCCTCTGGTCTACCGCCGCGGTTCGGCGAAGATCCGAACGGCGGCTCTGCGCAGGGAGGGGCCTTTGCAAAGTTGTGAACTGTGGTCGTCCTTCAAGACACACCCGGCCCACACCTGCCGTTCGTTTCCCGCGCAGCGGATGGCCGGTGTCAGCCCTAGGACTAAGCCGCTCCGCGGCATTGGTGCCTGTGGCGGATGTGGTGAACTGGGCAATCCGGCACGCATTTTGTGATCTCGGGGATCTGGCTGACGATTGG
>NZ_JBKOTX010000315.1:0-4501 GCF_047086965.1 Roseovarius halophilus (ex Wu et al. 2025)
TGGTCTGCGACGCGGATTTCGCGCGGCTGTCGCTGGCGCTCAGCCCCGACGACCCGCTGGAGGCCTGCGCCATCGGGTTCGCGCGCAACTTCGTCACCGATGCGTGGCTGGCCGGGCGGCTGCGCCCGCTCCTGGCCGAGGCCGGGTTCGCGGCCGAGGTCTTCCGCCCCGAGACGCGGCTCGATCTGGACGGCTCCGGCGGGCCGGTCTGGACCCGGTTCGCCACCGGCCACCTTGTCGCGCAGGGGATCATCGGCCAGCCGCTGGCGGACGCGCTGGTGGCAGAATGCGACCGGCGCATCGCGGCCGGCACGCTCTACGGCTTCAACCCCTTCGTCACCGCCATCGCGCGGCGGCCGTGACGGCGGCTTTGTGCAGGAAGGGGGCTTTGCAAAGTTGCGTGATCGGCCCAGAACAGCCAAGCGAATCTGATGGCATTGGGACAAGGACTACACGTAGAACATGTACTCAGGTATCCTATATTCAGCAATGGTTTGGAGGCGCTCGTCATCATGCATGAGAGCACCAAAGCTTTCTAATATAAATTGGGGGCATGCATTGCCCCAAGGTGTTGGAATGAACACATTAGGAGTAAAAGGGTTGCGGCTTAGATCGAACATGTCAGTCCTATCATCTGGTAATGGACGCTCAGCCAACGCCTCCTGAAAAACATTCATGTGACGTACACAAATAACAGCATCAACATTCTCAAAGATAACTGCTTCATCACCTGATCGATAAAATGAATTATTCGTCAGTAGGCCAGCAAAATCTGACAACAGACTGCCGATTGGTTCGTAAATAAAATCATCCCACACAACGACCAGAATATTTGCCCCCGTGCTTCTGGGGAACCCCGAAAATTTTGCATCTGCACTGACTAAAAATTCCTTTACAGGATTGTCTCGTGGCAACAGCGCGTCCGGGTGTTGCATTTGGACAGAAGTTTTAAAATCCTTTGTGATACGCACAGGGAGTTGAACGCTAGCTTCTGCCCTTAGACGTTGGTGAGCCAATAGACTTGGCGACTTAACCTCAAAATTGTAGGCAACGTCGTTGTCGACAACCCTGAACTCAGGACGAAGTCCATTTTCGCCTCGTGGCTCGAAGTAAAACTGTACCTCTTCACCCCAAGGCATCACCAAAACCCTATCGATCGCGAACACTTCTGCAAATAGCTGTAACATCTGCTCATAACGGCTTTCGTCGCGTTCTGGTCCACCTAAGCGCGCGAGTTCTTTAACGTAGTGGACTCCCAAACCCGACAATCGCCGCTCGGCCCGAACGCACAGGTTAGCGAACCTCCACAAGTTAGCGTCGGCCCATGGTAATTTGTATAGATACCCAAGCCAGTGCCAGCCGCTTTCCAGAACCAAATCTTTCGCCGCCAAATAGAAAGCAACTGTATCAGGGCATTGGGCACTCATATGTGGAATTGGCTTGGAGAGAGCAAAACGTCTCAGGTCTGAATAATACTTCTGAATGTCTGGATGCATTTAAGTGAGGGCTTTCGTTTGCAACCAATATGCATGAAACATCGTAGACGAGTAAGGTGAAAGCGAATACGCAGCAAGAAAAAGTATTTAATCAAGTCCGCTTTGGGCTGCATGGCGTCATCCAACGCTTTCGCTCGGGATACGACCTCCTGACCTCGGGTCCGCTGTCACACGGGACTCCGTGTCAGGCGCCGAACACTACGCGGCCGCCGGCTTGCGCGCGCGGATATGGCCGGGGCGCAGCTGGCCCTGCTCGGCGAGCAGCGCGCGGATGCGGGCGTTCTCGACCGACTGCTCCGCCTGCGCCTTGCCGAAGCGGGCGACATAGGTGTCGAAGAGCGGGCCCTTCAGGCGCGCGTGCTCGTCTCGCGCATAGTCGCGGAACCAGGCGTTGCGGTCGTCCAGGGTGACATCGGTGAAGCCCGCCGCGCGCACGTACGCCGCGGCGCTGTCCAGCGTGTCCATCTCGTAGGTCTCCTCGCCCTCGGTGGCCCAGTCGCGCATCTCCGGCGTGAAGGGGGCGGCGCTGCGGAACCAGTCGCTCACCACGATCGGGGCGCCGGGTGCGGCCACCCGGTGGAGCTCGGCGAAGGCTTGGGCCTTGTCCGGCAGGTCGACGATGGAATCCTTGCTGAACACCATCCCGAAACTGGCATCTGCGAAGGGCAGGGGGCCAGGGGCGACATGCCGGAAGCGCAGCCTGTCCTGCAGCCCGCGCCGGCGGGCCGTCGCCTCGGCCTGCGCCAGCGAGGCCGCGTCGATGTCAACGCCGGTGACATGGGCGGCGCCGTGCTCTTCCACCAGCAGCACGTCGTAGCCGCCGATGCCGCAGCCGAGATCGAGCACCGTGCGCCCGGCCACATCGAGCCCGTCCAGCATGCGCGCCAGCTCCGGCGCGCCGCCGGGCGAGAGGAACCCCGCGCCCCAGCGCAGTTGCAGGTTCTCCAGCAGCGCGTCGGTGTAGTAGAGGGCGTGTTGCGGCTCTTGCACGGTCATTGTCACGCTCTCCTCGGGCCGTTGCGGCGCGGGCGCCGGTCGTTCGAGGCCGGGCGGCGCGCGGGGGCGCGGTCATGCACCGGGTGCAGCGCCCGCATCGCCGGGTAGCGGGTGTAAAGCAGCAGATCGTCGCCTGTCGGCGTGTGATGATAGAGATGCCGTGTCATGGTGGCCTCCTTCGGATCGGTGGGTGTGAGGGCGCCCTTGGCAGACACATTACCGGCACGGCGGCCTTGACGACAAACGAGGCTTTCTCGCAGCATGGATTAGAAAATCTAAAGCGTTTCGCGTTATACTCGACACAAGACCCATGGCCCGCCGGTTACCCGTTCTCAACCAGGTCCGCGCCTTAGCGGCGGCGCCATTGGCTCTATTCGCGCGCGCAGTTGGCGATGCAGTGGGCCCGGCGCAAGTTGGCTCGACAAGATGGGCCGCTGTCGGGGATTGACCCAACTTTGCCCCCCCGCTACCCGCGCATGGCCGGCCTTCCGACACGGCCGAACGTCCGTCAATCAGGCCCCTCATGCGGTTGTCGGCCCTGTCTTGCGGGTCTTGGAGCGGCCCGCGCGCCGTGTCAGACGCCGCCGTCGCGGGCGCGGCTCCAGCGGTGGAGCCAGACCGGGCTGGCGGCGCGGCCGGCGGCATCGCGCAGGACCATCCTGAGTTCCACCGCGTCGGCATCGCCCGGTGTCATCAGGAAGGTAACGCGCGCGCCGCTTCCGTCGGGCAGCGGGAAAAAGCCGGTCCCGCCGATCCGGGCGCCTTTGTCGGCGCCTTTGTCGGCGCGGATGTCCGGCGTGAGCCCGTCGGTCGGCCCGGTCAGGTCGATCACGAAACGCCGCGTTCCGGGGCGGTCGTGCTCGCGGCCGCTGCGGCTTTGGACGACATGCGCGCCCGGCCCGGTTTCCGGCGGTGACACTGTCCAGTCGATGTCGTAGGCGAACCGGTGTTCGCTGCCCGCGGCCAAGGGCCTGTCGGGCCGCCAGAAGGCGACGACATTGTCCATGAACTCGGTCCCGGTCGGGATTTCCACCAGCATCACCGCGCCCTTTCCCCAGTCGCCGGCGGGACGGACAACCGCCGAGGGACGCGCGTGATAGCGGGCCTCGGTGTCCTCGAAATCCGCGTAGCGCCGCGGCGTCTGGTAGAGGCCGAAGCTGGCCGGCCCGTCATCGACGAAGGCGGATGTCTGCAGCCGCGCGGGGTTGGCGATGGGGCGCCACAGCCCTTCGCCCGCGCCGTTGCGGATGAAAAGCACGTCGCTGTCATGGACGCGCGGGCGGTAATCGTCGGACACTGCCGATCGCATCGGCCCCTTGAGAAACATGGAGGTCAGCGGCGCCACGCCGATATCGTCGATGTCGCGGCGGGGCAGGATGGTGACGGCAATGCGCGTGCGCGTCGTATCCCCCGGGGCAAGGGTCAGGTCGAGGTGCCCGGCAAGCGACGGGCTGTCGATGATCCCTTCGAGACGGAGCGTGCCGTCGTGCGGCCTGTGCAGGCGCAGGCGGGTGAAGCGCGGAAATTCCTCGGGGGTCGGGCCGCCGGTGCCGAGCGCGATGGCCCGCGCCGAAAGCCCGTAGGCCATCGCGCGGCCGATGGCGCGGAAATAGCTGGCGCCCTGAAGGACCATCACCTCGTCCATGACGTCCGGCGCGTTGAGCGGGTGGCGCAGCCGCAGGCCCGAGAAGCCGGCCCCGGTGGCGGTGCTTGGCACGTCCGCGAAGTAGCGCGGCGCGAAGCGGAAGAGATCGGTGGAGAAAGGGATTTCGCGGTGGCCGGCGCCATCGGGGATCTCGATGCGGACGGGATCGGGGAAATACAGCCCCGGCGGCAGCAGGTCCGCCTGGTATCCCGGCCCCACGTCCAGGTTGGCCGCCCGGCCCGCGCGCGGCCGGATACCGCGATAGGCGTCGTAGTCCAGCCCGGCGAAGGGCGGGGGCAGCGGTGTCGTGTCGGGCCGAAAGGGGCGGCCGGCGATCTCGCGCGCCGCGTCGAGCAGGGCACCC
>NZ_JBKOTX010000316.1:0-4437 GCF_047086965.1 Roseovarius halophilus (ex Wu et al. 2025)
GATCCTCGGGTCGGGACTCACGCAGTCGCAGGATGCGCCCCTGAACCGGCAGGGGCAGGGCGCCCTTGGGGCCGCCGATGCCGGGCAGGCTGCCCGGCGCCTCGTTCAGCGCGATGTTGCTGAGCCCGCTGGCGAACCCGGCGAGCGTTTCGGTCGAGGCGATGAGCAGCGCCGTCCTGACCGGGTCCTCGGTGAAGCGGCGGGGCAGGTCGGTGCGGTCCGCGATGGCCTGGCTGAGCGTGGCGCGCGCCCGCTGCACGCCGCGGAGGCCCTCGCGCAGCTTGTCGGCGGCGGTCTGCTGCAGCGTGCGCAGCACGCTGACCTCCTCCAGCTTGGCGCGCAGGGCGTCGACGCGGGTGTTCAGGGCAGGGGTCACGTCGGCAAGGATCATGCCGGACCGCGCCGTGCCGACGGGGCCCGAGGGGTGCAGCAGCAGGACCGGGGACGGGGCCGTGCCGATCGTTTGCAACGCGCCCAGCAGGCGGGCGATCTCGTCTTCGCGGGCGGCGAGCTCCTGTGTGAGCGCCTTTTCGCGAATGGCGGCGCGGCGCAGGCCCTCGCGCATGGCTTCAAGCCCGTCCTCGAAGGCGCGGATGGTTTCGGTCAGCGCCCTGACCCTGTTGCGCGCGTCCTGCGCGTCCTCCAGCGCCCGGGTGGCACGTGACAGCCGTTCGGCCGCGGTGCGGGCGGCGTCGCCCGGGTCCGGCTGGGCATGGGCCAGCATCGGCGCCAGCAGGCATATGAGCACCGCCGCCAGCTTCATTCCAGCAGGCTCTGCCCCGTCATCTCGGGTGGCTGCGGCAGGTTCATCAGCGCCAGCAGCGTCGGCGCGATGTCGGCCAGCCGGCCGGGATGCAGCCGCGCGTTCTCGGGGCCGTCGACAAGGATCACCGGCACCGGGTTCAGCGTGTGCGCGGTGTGCGGCCCGCCGGTTTCGGGGTCGATCATGGTTTCGCAATTCCCGTGGTCGGCGGTCACGATCATCGTGCCGTCCACGTCCTGCAATGCCTGCAACACGCGGCCCAGCCCTTCGTCCACCGCGGCACAGGCGGCCTTGGCCGCCTCCAGGTCACCGGTATGGCCGACCATGTCGGGATTGGCGTAGTTGACCACGATCAGGTCGTACCCTTCGTGGATGGCCGAGACGAAATGCGATGTTACCTCCTCGGCCGACATTTCGGGCTGAAGGTCGTAGGTGGCCACGTCGGGCGAGGCGGCCATGTAGCGATCCTCGCCCGTTTCGGGCTCTTCCTTGCCGCCGTTGAGGAAAAAGGTCACGTGCGGGTACTTTTCGGTCTCGGCGAGGTGGAACTGGGCAAGCCCCTGCTTGGCGATCCACGCGCCCAGCGTGTTCACGATCTCGCGCGCGGGGAATACCGTGTCCATCCAGCCGTTGTGCACCTCGGAATATTCGACCATGCCAAGGATTGCGGCCCAGTCCGGGCGCGGGCCCGGCGGGAAGGCGTCGAAATCGGGCTCGGCCACGGCACAGAGGATCTCGCGTGCGCGGTCGGCCCGGAAATTGAGGCAGAAAAAGCCGTCGCCATCCCGCGCGCCGGCATAGTCGCCGATCACGGTGGGGGCGATGAACTCGTCCGTTTCGGACCGGGCATAGGCGTTGGAGATCGCGATGCGCGGGCTGGCCGCGACCGGGCCTCGGCCCAGCACCATCGCCTCGTAGGCTTCGCGCACCCGGTTCCAGCGGTTGTCGCGATCCATCGCGAAGTAACGCCCCGAGACCGTGCCGATGCGCACGCCCTCGGGCAGGGCCGATTCCATCTGTTCGATATAGGTGAGCGCGGATTTCGGCGGCACGTCGCGCCCGTCGGTGACCGCGTGCAGCACCACCGGCACGCCGGCCCCGGCGATGGCCTGCACGGCGGCCCGGATATGCGTGATGTGCCCGTGAACCCCGCCATCCGACACCAGCCCCATCAGGTGCGCCGTGCCGCCCGTTTCCAGCAGGCGGTCGATGAAACGGGTCAGGGCGGACAGGGTAAAGAAGCTGCCGTCCTCGATCGCGAGGTCGATCTGCCCCAGGTCCATCGCCACCACGCGGCCCGCCCCGATATTCGTGTGGCCGACTTCGGAATTGCCCATCTGGCCGCTTGGCAGACCCACATCGGGGCCGTGCGTGATCAGCGTGCTGTGCGGGCAGGTGGCCATCAGCCGGTCGAAATTGGGGGTATGGGCCAGCGCCGGGGCGTTGCCCTCGGTTTCCCCGCGGAGGCCCCAGCCATCGAGGATGCACAAGACGACGGGTTTCGGGGTGTGCATGATCGCTCCTGTCTGCATGGGGGCCTTCTAGCGTCTCAGGCGACCGGGGTGAACCGTTTTTCGCGCCCGTTGCCGGTCGCGGCAGAACGTGTCGTCATGCCCTGTGATAGGGCGTGCCCGCCAGGATCGAGGCTGCACGGTAGAGCTGTTCGGCCAGCATCACACGCGCCAGCATGTGCGGCCAGACCATCGGCCCTAACGACAGGCAGAAATCCGCGTCGCGGCGCAACTCGGGCGCCAGCCCGTCCGCCCCGCCGATCAGGATCGCCAAGTCGGCGCGACCGGTATCGCGCCAGTCGGCGATCCTGTCGGAGAAATCGGGTGAGGAGAGCGTTTTGCCCCGCTCGTCGAGCGCGACAGTGACGGCGCCCTTGGGGATGTTGCGCGCCAGCAGCGGTGCCTCGGCGGCCATGCCGCCGCGCTTGCGGTCCTCGACCTCGTGGAGCTTGGCGGGGCCGAGGCCCAAGGCACGGCCCGCGCGGTCGAACCGGGCAAGGTAGTCGTCAATCAGGTCGCGTTCGGGGCCGGCGCGCATCCGGCCCACCGCGCAGATATGGACGCGCATTCAGGCCCGCGAACTTGCCGCCTGCTTCTCGGCGGGAAGCCACATCTTTTCGAGCTGGTAGAAGTCGCGCACCTCGGGGCGGAAGACATGGACGATCACGTCGCCCGTGTCGATGAGCACCCAGTCGCCGGTTTCCTTGCCCTCGATCTTGGCGAGGATCCCGAGCTCCTGCTTGAGCTTGTCGGCGAGCTTTTCGGCGATGGCCGTCACCTGCCGTGCCGACCGGCCCGAACAGATGATCATGTAATCCCCCATCGGGGATTTGTCGCGCAGGTCGATCTGCACGACATCCTCGGCCTTGTCGTCGGAAAGGGATTCAAGGATGCGCGCGAGTTGCGTGTCGCTCGTCGCGTCCATGGCGGGCGCCATCACAGGCGTCCCCGTGTCAGCGGCACTTGCCGCGTCGGTCGTACCAGACAGGACATGGTCCTCCTTTTGTTCACGCCGGCACATCCGGCGCCTCTCGTGCCCGAAAGGTAGCAACCGGGAGGTGACAATTCAATGAAGCCGCGCCGCGCCGATGCGGTTTGGCGGTTTCCTGCGGTATTTGCGCCAGTTTGCATGTGCCCTGTGCCGCCTTGCGGCCTCTGGACATCGGTGCGGGATCACGATTTTGTCGGGCAAACATCCGGAGGACGAGAGATGACGACCGCGCTACTGACCCATCCCGATTGCCTGAACCACATCACCCCGCCGGGACATCCCGAGCAGGTCGCGCGGCTTCGCCACGTGCTGTCGGCGCTCGATGGCAAGGCGCTGACCCGGATCGATGCGCCGCTGGCCGAGGACGCGGATCTGCGCCTTGCCCATCCGCAGGCCTATATCGACCGTATCACGGCCGCCGCGCCGGAGCATGATCTTGCGCAGCTCGACAGCGACACGTGGATGTCGCCCGGCTCGGTGGCGGCGGCACGGCGTGGTGCCGGGGGCGCGCTGAGTGCCGTCGACATGGTGTTGGCGGGCGAGGCGGCCAATGCCTTCGTTGCGACGCGCCCGCCCGGCCACCATGCCGAAACGCAGACGCCCATGGGCTTCTGCCTGTTCGGCAACGCGGCGCTGGCGGCGAAACACGCGCTGGAACGCCACGCGCTCAGCCGGGTGGCGGTGGTGGATTTCGACGTCCATCACGGCAACGGCACGCAGGACCTGCTGTGGTCGGAGGCGCGGGCCCTGTTCGTGTCGTCGCACCAGATGCCGCTCTGGCCCGGTACGGGCGCGGCGGAGGAGCGCGGCGGCCATGACAACGTGCTGAACCTGCCGCTGGCGCCGGGCACGGACGGTGCGGCGTTCCGCGCGGCCTACGCGGCGCAGGTGTTGCCGGCTTTGGACGCTTTCGCGCCGGAATTGCTGATCGTGTCGGCTGGGTTCGACGCGCACCGCGACGATCCGCTGGCCGGGCTGGAACTGCAGGAGGCGGATTTCGTCTGGGTGACGGAGGCGTTGTGTGCGCTGGCCGCGCGGCACTGCGGCGGGCGGCTGGTATCCTGCCTTGAAGGGGGATACGACCTTGACGCGCTGGCCCGCAGCGCGGCGGCGCATGTGGACGCGCTGATCGCCGCCGGGGAATACGGCATCACGAGCGCCAACATCGAGGA
>NZ_JBKOTX010000317.1:0-4423 GCF_047086965.1 Roseovarius halophilus (ex Wu et al. 2025)
GGGCGAGCCCGGCGGCGCCGCCCGCAGCGTGATGCGGTAGCGCAAAAGGCTCAGCGGCATCGCCGCGCCGGATGTCTCGCGCCCGGTGCGCGCCTCGAGATGCGCCCAGAGGCTGCCCAGCGCGGCCCAGCTTTCGGTGAAACCGCCTGCGTCGTCGGCCGCCTTCTGCGGGTTTTCCAGCACCAATTGCCGGGTCAGACGCGGGGCCATCACACCACCCCCCGGCCCAGGCGCAGGGCGCGGTAGCGTTCGATCAGGGCGCTGACCCCGAAGGGCATGCAGCCGCCGTCGTACTGGGTTTCAAGCCGGTATTCGTAGTAGTGTGCCGCCAGCAGCATCACCGCCTGTTGCAGGTCGCTGGGCAGGTCCGACCAGTCCGGCCCGAAGCCGGCCAGGAAGCGCAGCCGCACCGACCCGGCACGCGGGATGACCGGCAGCGCGCGGCCCGTGGCCAGCAGCGCCGGGCGCTGCATATCGGGGCGCAGGGTCCAGGATGCCGCCTCCACCGGGTTTTCCTGGCCAGTGCGATCCAGCAGCACGACCTCGGCCACGGCGCTGACCGGGGCGACGGGCAGCGGCTGGTGCACCGGATCGGCCCAGACCGACAGGGTCAGCGCGAAATCCCGCTCGATCAGCACCTTGGAGGTGCGCCCCTCGATGGCGGCCATGGCCGAGCGCAGGAACCCCTCAAGCAGCCCGTCCTGCAAGCCGTCATCGGAAAAGCCCGATCCGAGGCGCAGGTGCTCCTTGAACAAACCCAGCGGCAGGGCGCTTTGCGGCACCGTGGTCTCTTCGATCAACATCATCAGCTTTCTCCGAAAACGGCGTGTCGTGTCTTGGGTAAAGTGCCCGGGCGCAGGCCCCCCGCATCGCTCGGACGGAAGGAAGCAGCTGGACAACACGGGGGTGCCCCGCGCCATGCCCGCGCCCGGGCCGGAGCGCGGCGTCAGCGCCGCCCCCCGTCCGGTGACGGCCTCAGGACAGGCCGAATTTCAGCAGCTTGATCGCGGCAAAGTCGCTGACCGCCCCGCCGACGCGCTTGGTGGCGTAAAACAGCACATGCGGCTTGGCGCTGAAGGGATCGCGCAGCACCCGCAGGTCGGGGCGTTCGGCCACGGTGTAACCGGCCGAGAAATCGCCGAAGGCCATGGCCATGGACCCCGAGGCAATGTCGGGCATGTCCTCGGCCACCAGCACCGGATAGCCCAGCAGCCGCGCGGGCTCCCCGGCGGTCAGCCTGTCCGACCACAGGAAACGCCCGTCGGCATCCTTGATCTTGCGCACCGCGCCGGCGGTTTTCGAGTTCATCACGAAGGTGCCGCTGGCGCGATACTCGGCGCCCAGCGCATAGACCAGGTCGATGATCGCATCGGCCGGGTTGGCCGCGTCGAAGCCGCCATCGGCCCCGGTCGCGACATAACCCAGGCTGCCCCAGGACCAGCCGCCGTTGGCCACCACCGGCGCGGTCAGAAAGCCCTGCGGCTTGTCCACCCCGTCGCCATCGACAAAGGCCGCCGCCTCGGAGCGGGCGAACTTGTCGGCGATGCGCGTGGCCAGCCAGGCCTCGATGTCGAAGGCGCTGTCGTCCAGCAGGCGCTGGCTGGCCTTGGGCAGGGCCGACAGCTCGTGCAGGGGGATGCTGATCCGGTCGATCTGGGGCGTGCCGCTCTCGGTCGCCGGTTCGGTCTCGGTGGCCCAGCCCGCGCCCATCTCGGCGTGGTCGACCAGCACGTCGTAAGAGGTCGCCTCGACCTGCACGACATTGGCGATGGCCCGGACCGAGGCGGTCGAGGACAGCGTCGAGCGGATCATGTCCGAGGTCTGCGGATCGACAAGGTAGCCACCATCGGCGGCCACGGCGCTGGACATGGCCTTGCCTTCCATGTCGAGGCCGCGCAGCCCGTCATCGTCGCCCGAGCGCAGGTAGGCGGCAAAGGCCTTCTGGTGGGGGGCCTCTTCCGAGGCGGCGGTGGCCAGGGCCGGGCGGGCCCCGGCGATGGCGGATTTGCGGTCAAGCTTGCTCATGCGTTTGTCCTGTTCCTGCAGCTTCTGGTGAATGTCGGTTGAAAAGGCCCGGAAATCGGACATGAAGCCGGCCATGGCCGTTTGCAGCACTTCGGCAGGGGACCTGTCGTCGCCGGTCCGGGCCTTCGTCTCGGGGGTGCTCATCTGTGCGGTTCCTTCAGATAAAGGGTTGAAACGCCGGGCCTATTGCGGGTCCAGCAGGCGGCGGGCCTCACAAAAGACCTGCGCCAGTTCACGCAGGGCCCGGGCGTCGGGGTCGTCCCCCTTGGCCCCGACCCGCGCATCGGGAAGCATCGGGAAGGTCACGAGCGACACTTCCCACAGCTCCAGCTCGGACAAGAGCCGACCGCCCTTGTCGGTCTTGGCCGCCCGCAGCGTGCGATAGCCCCCGCCTCGATCAGCGCGGCGGCCTCGCGGCCCCGGTCCACGTCGCGCAGGATGCGGCCCTTGACCCAGAGGCCCCGGTCGTCCTCGCGCACCGTGTCCCAGACGCCGATGGGCTGGGCCGGGTCATGCTGCCAGAGCATCTTGACCCGCCCGCCCCGCTCCGCCAGCCGGTCCAGCGAGCGGGTGTAGGCGCCAGGCGCGACCACGTCGCCGCCCTTGTCGGGCGCCCCGAAAAGCGAGGCATAGCCCGCCACCTCGGCGCCATCGACGACCAGTTCGGTGCCGAACCCCATATATTTGTGCTCCAGGTCCATGCCTTTCTCCTCTCACGGGGTCGCGGCCAGCAGCGATTGCGCCGCCTGTGCCAGGATCACCCCCACCACACCGAAGACGGTCAGCCAGAGGCGGCGTTCCAGCCGCTGCATCATGTCCTCGATCTTGTTCAGCTGCGTGTGCAACTGGCTGAATTGCAGCGCCGTCAGCCGCTCCTGCGCCTCGATCCGCATGGCCGGGGCGCAATCGAAGGCCTCGCGCGGGAAGGGCCGGTCATCCATCGCCCACCTCCAGCGGCGGCAGGCCCAGCAGGCGGCGCTTTTCCGCATCCGTCAGGAAATCGGCGCCCCCGATGCGGGCCCATTGGGCCTCGCGTTCGCTTGCCAGCGCCGGGACCTGGTCCAGGTCGGGGCGCAAGGACACGTCCGCGCCGGTGAAATCATTCAGCCAGTCGGACAGCGCACCGGTCACCCGGGTCGCCAGGGGCAGCACCGTCAGGCGGTAAAAGGCGCGGTTGGCCTCCTGGTAATTGGCGTAGGTCGCGTCGCCGGGCAGGCCCAGCAGCATCGGCGGCACGCCAAAGGCTATGGCGATCTCGCGCGCGGCGGCCTCCTTGGTTTCCTGGAATTCCATGTCGCTGGGCGAAAACCCCATGGGCTTCCAGTCCAGCCCGCCTTCCAGCAGCATCGGCCGGCCGGCGTTGCGCGCGCCCTGGTGCTGGGTTTCCATCTCCAGCAGCAGGCGGTCGTATTGGTCGGGGCTCAGCTGGCCCTGGCCATCGGCCCCGGCATAGACGATGGCGCCCGAGGGCCGCGCGGCGTTGTCCAGCAGGGCCTTGGACCAGCGGCTGGCGGCATTGTGCACGTCCACCGCATTGGCCGCCGCCTGCATCGGCGACAGGCCGTAGTGGTCGTCCTGCGGGTGAAAGCTCTTGATATGGCAGACCGGGCTGGGGCCGTCGCCAACCTGAAAGCGGTGCTTGCGCCCGCCCACGGTATAGTCATAGGCCACCGGCCAGCCATCGGCCCCGGGCACCAGCGCCATCCGGTCCGAGCGCAGCACATGCAGCTCTGCCGGTGTGCCCTCGGGGCCGGGCACCGCCTCGACATAGCCGTTGCCGGTCAACAGCAGCTGGCCGATCAGCGCCTCGATCAATTCCGCCCGGCCCTGCGCCCCGTTCGGGCGGCGCACCAGGTCGATCACCGGATGGCTGTCGTAGCGGCGGTCGTGGTCCTGCAACACCAGCGGCAGCGCGGCCACGGCCTCGGCGATCATCTTGACCGTGCGAAACCCGATGGGATTGGCGACAAATCCGGTCTTGGTCAGGGTGACGCTGTCACGCGCACTCCAGGTCACGCGCCCGGCGCTGCCCCAGGCCGCCACGCGGCCCGCAGCCGAGGCCTTGGCCTCGGGGGCGGCGCCCGTTCGGGGCGCGGGTTCGGTCCCGGTGTCGCCACGCTTGAGAAAGTCGAACATCCAAATCTCCTCGATCCGCCCGATCCGTCGTCTTTCGATCCAACGCGGCACAGACTCGGGCATTACCCTGAATGGGTTGGGGCACGGTTTCCTGAGACAGTTCATAGCGCTACTTTTCCATCGAAGGAGAATGGACCATGGACGACAAGAACAGCTCGACACTTGGCGCGACGGAGGCCACGGCCCCGGCGGCGCGCGCCCACAACGCTGGCGACGGCGGGGCCGTGGCCGGTGGTGCGAAGCGCTTTTCGGCGAAACGGAA
>NZ_JBKOTX010000318.1:0-4378 GCF_047086965.1 Roseovarius halophilus (ex Wu et al. 2025)
CCCCCCCGCCCCCCCCCCCCCCCCCCCCCCCCCCCCCCCCCCCCCCCCCCCCCCCCCCCCCCCCCCCCCCCCCCCCCCCCCCCCCCCCCCCCCCCCACGGCGCTGCTTCAGACCTTCCAGCCGGACCATCCGGTGATCCGCGCGATCCTTGGCGGCGATGAAGAGGCCTTCTGGGCCGCCGAAGCGGCGGAACGCGAGGCAGCGGGTGTGCCGCCCTATGGGCGCATGGCGGGGATCATCCTGTCGGGCACCGAAGCGCAGGCGGTCTTTGACCTGGGCACGGAAATGGCGCGCAACGATGCCCCGCTACGCCGGATCGGGGCACAGGTCTTCGGGCCCGCGCCCGCGCCCATCGCGCGCATCCGGGGCCGGCACCGGGTGCGCCTGCTGGTCAAGGCCGACAAGGGCGTGCCGTTGCAACAGGCGCTCGCACAATGGGTCGGTCAGTTCGCGCTCAGGGGCGATCTGCGCCTGGCCTTGGATATCGACCCACAGTCCTTCTACTGACGGTCGGGCCGGGCGGGTCCATCCGCACTCGCCAAGGGCGCCGAAACGGCGTAGAGCGCTGCTCATGCGCATCGTTCCCCTGGCTCAGGCCCGGTTGCTGCCGTTGGCCCGTGACGCTTCTGTTTCTCATGGCCGCCGCCATGCCGGTGGCCTTTATGACGGCGGTGGTCCTGCCGACGCTACTGGGCTATCTCTGGATGGTGTTGGCCGCGGCGGTCTTCGGGCTGGCGGCGGGCATGGCGGGGATGTCCCTGGCGCTGCTTATCCCGCGCCATCCTGGCCCGGGCAACGAAACCATCCTGACGCGGGTCCTGCCCGCCCCTTCGGAGTAACAGATGACGACCTTCACGGCCCTGACGACACTTGATGGCAAGGATGCGGCCCAGGCCCTGGGCGATGCACTGGAGGGGCTGGAGCCGGCGCCCACCGGCGTGGGCGTCTTCGAGATGGAGGACGGTTCAGGCCTGTGGGAAGTCGGCGGCTATTTCGAGCAAGGCCCCGACGAGGTCGCCCTGGCGCTGCTGGCCGCGGCGCATGGGGCCAAGCCGTTCGCCGTGTCGCAACTGCCCGACGTGGACTGGGTCGCGCATGTCAAACGCGAATTGTCCCCCGTCGAGGCGGGGCGATTCTTCGTCTACGGCAGCCATGATGTCGACAGGCTGCCCGAGGGCCGGGTGGGGCTGCTGATCGAGGCGGCCATGGCCTTTGGCACCGGGCATCACGGCACCACGTTGGGCTGCCTGCGCGCCTTCGACCGGCTGCTGGGGCAGGGCGAGGCGCCGCAGAAGGTGGCCGATATCGGCTGCGGCACCGCCGTTCTGGCCATGGCGGCGGCCAAGTGCCTGCCCGAGGCGCAGGTCATCGCCAGCGACATCGACCCGGTCGCCGTCGAGGTGGCCCAGGCCAACCTGGCCGCCAACGGCATGGCCGGGGCTGTCACCTGTTTCACCGCCGCAGGGTTCGAGGCCCCTGCATTGGCCGACCGGGCCCCCTATGACCTGGTCTTCGCCAATATCCTCAAGGGGCCTTTGATCGACCTGGCTCCTGCGGTGGCGGCGCATACCAGCCCCGGGGGGTATGTGATCCTCTCCGGCCTGCTGAACGATCAGGCCGAAGAGGTCAGTGCGGCCTATGCACGCTGCGGGTTCAAACCCGAGGCCCGCGACGAGATTGCTGACTGGACGACACTGGTCATGGCCAAGCCGGGGTGATTTTCCGCCCGTACTCGGCGAATTGACGACGTTTGCCCCTTAGCGCCGCATTCGGGCGTCAGCGTCCAAAAGCCGAAGCGTGGATCGCAGCAAGGGCGTCCTGCGGATTTCTCCGGGTTTCGAGACCCGGCTCGCCCGAATCATGCGGGTGCGCGAGAGCCTGCGCCGCCCGGATACGCACCGTCGAGTGCCCGTTTGCGCCATAGCCTGGCGGTCGGCAAGACAGAGGCCGCGCCGGGGGTCCGACGCGGCCTGTTCATGTCATTGTCCGGCGGTGTTGGAGCCCTCAGCGGCGCTTGCCCCGGGCGATGCGGTCGATGTCGCCGGGGCACAGGCCGATGTCGTCAAGCTCGCGGCGGCTGAGGCTGGACAGCGCCCGGCGCGTGGCGCGCGCGTCATTCCAGCTGGCCATCGTTCCGAGGAGATTGGCGAACGAGAATCCGAAGCCGGTGAGCGGGCGGGTCATGTCGATGGCGGCCATGGGTCTCTCCTGTGAAATGGGCGGGCGCCGGGGTGTCGTCTGCGGCGCAGCTAGGCAGGTCTGTCGCCTCGCGCCAGAGCGTTTTTTGCATGGCTCCCATGCGTTTTCAGCATACCCCGGTTTTGCACTAAACCCATGATTAGAATGGTTAAATTCTGCTTTCCGCGCGTGTCGTTTTCGACCCCGGAAGGGGCGAAAACGGACCGTAGCGCCGAGGGTGTGTCGCCGGCGGACAGGTGACGTGTCGCTTTCGGACCGCGCATTCCGTCTTGGCCAGTGTTCGCTCTTTGTGCTAGGGCTGTTGCAAAACGGCAATAATGACGGGGTGGCATGCGGGTATTGGGCATTGATCCGGGATTGCGAAAGATGGGCTGGGGCCTGATCGAGGTGACGGGTGCGCGCCTGTCGCATGTCGGCAACGGCGTTTGCGAATCAGCCGGCACCGAGATGGCGGCGCGGTTGCTGTCGCTGCACGACCAGTTGCAGGCGGTCGTGACGGGGCACGCCCCTGACGCCGCAGCGGTGGAACAGACCTTCGTCAACAAGGACGGGGCCGGCACGCTCAAGCTGGGCCAGGCCCGAGGCGTGGCCATGCTGGTCGTGGCCCGTGCCGGGCTGGCCGTGGGCGAATACGCACCCAACGCCGTCAAGAAGGCCGTGGTCGGCGTGGGCCATGCCGACAAGGGCCAGATCGCCCATATGGTGCGGCTGCAACTGCCCGGGGTCGCGCTGGCCGGGCCGGATGCGGCCGATGCGCTGGCCATCGCGATCTGCCATGCCCATCACCTGCAATCGGCGGGGCAGCTGGCGCGCGCGGTTCAGGGGGCTTCGGCATGATCGGGCGGCTCTCCGGACGGCTGGACTACCGGGCCGACGATCATGTGCTCATCGACGTGCGCGGGGTGGGCTATGTCGTCTTTGTCTCGGACCGGACCATGGCCACGCTGCCCGGCCCGGGCGAGGCGGTCTCGCTCTATACCGACCTGCTGGTGCGGGACGACCTGTTGCAGCTGTTCGGCTTTCCCTCGCTGGTGGAAAAGGAATGGCACCGCCTGCTGATGGGCGTGCAGGGCATCGGGGCCAAGGCCTCGCTGGCGATCCTCGGCACGCTCGGGGCAGACGGGGTCAGTCGGGCCATGGCGTTGGGCGACTGGTCGGCGGTCGCCTCGGCCAAGGGGGTCGGGCCCAAGACAGCGCAGAAGGTGATTCTCGATCTCAAGGACAAGGCGCCCACCGTCATGGCCATGGGGGCCGCGGCGCCGATCACAGCGGCGCCCGAAACCGCGCCCGAAACCGCGGATGACGCGGTTGTCGAGACGCCCCCCCCTGCCGCCCCGGCGGCCCCCGCGCCCGATGGCGCGGCCCAGTCCGAGGCCCTGTCGGCCTTGACGAACCTGGGCTACGGCCCCTCCGAGGCCGCGGGCGCCGTGGCCCGGGCCCTGAATGAAACGCCGGGCACCGAGACCGGCGCGCTGATCCGCGCGGCATTGAAGCTGCTGGCGCCGAAGGGGTAAGAGGGCCACATCATGGCAGAGCCCGATCCCACCCTGCGCCCCGATCGCCAGCCCGAGGATGCCGACCGTGCCCTGCGTCCGCAGTTGCTGGACGAGTTCATCGGCCAGGCCGAAGCCCGCGCCAACCTGCATGTCTTCATCGAAAGCGCCAAGCGACGCGGCGAGGCGATGGACCACACCCTGTTCCACGGCCCGCCCGGGCTGGGCAAGACGACGCTGGCGCAGATCATGGCCAAGGAACTGGGCGTTGGCTTTCGCATGACCTCCGGGCCGGTGCTGGCCAAGGCGGGCGACCTGGCCGCGATCCTGACCAACCTCGAACCCCGCGACGTTCTGTTCATCGACGAGATCCACCGCCTGAACCCGGCGGTCGAAGAGGTGCTCTACCCCGCCCTGGAGGATTTCGAGCTGGACCTGGTGATCGGGGAAGGCCCGGCGGCGCGCACTGTGCGGATCGAGCTGCAGCCCTTTACGCTCATTGGGGCGACCACGCGCATGGGCCTGCTGACGACGCCGCTGCGCGACCGTTTCGGCATTCCCACCCGGCTGCAATTCTACACTACGGAAGAGCTACACGAGATCGTCACCCGCGGCGCGCGCCTGCTGGGGGCGCCCGCGACACAGGGCGGCGCGCAAGAGATCGCCCGCCGGGCGCGCGGCACGCC
>NZ_JBKOTX010000319.1:0-4323 GCF_047086965.1 Roseovarius halophilus (ex Wu et al. 2025)
GCGCGCAGCCCCGCCATCCCCAATGCCGCCACGATAGCGCCCGGCGTCTCGGGCCCGGTGATGCGCCAGCGCCCGTCCCACAGCGCGCCGGGTAGCGCCGTCTCGCCCGCCAATGCCCGCGGTTCGCGCGAAACCCGTATCGCGCGCGGCCTGACCGTGACAACACAGCCCTGCAGCGTCATGCCGCGCCCCGCCGCGATCGTCTCCGCCAGACGGCGCATCGCGCGGCGGCGCGGGGGATATTCCGCCCCCGAAACCCAGCCGAGCGCGTGGCGAAGCAGGCGACGCGCGATTTCATCTCGCAACGCGTCAAAACCGGGCCGCGCGACCAGCAGGTCCCCCGCCTCGATCCGCACCAGCGCCCGGGCGGCGTCATGGACATACCCGTCCAGCGTGTCGTCCGCCTGACGCAGGTTCCCCACGACACGCACCAGCCCCGGCGCCGTGATGCCCATGGGCGCCAGCTCGGCAAGCGCGGCACGCGCGCGCACCCGCGCGTAATGTGTGTCCACGTTGCCGGGGTCCTCGACCCAGCTCATGCCGCGTGCCCGCAACACGTCGCGCAGGGTCTCGCGGGTGATGTCCAGAACCGGCCGGCAGAAGGTCACGCCATCGACCTCCCGGTGCGGGGCCATGCCCGTCAGCCCTTCGAGCCCCGCTTCACGCGACAGGCGCATCAGGAACGTTTCCGCCTGGTCGTCCGCCGTGTGGCCAAGCGCGACATGGCCGACGCCGCGTTCCGACGCCCACCGCGCCATCAGGCCATAGCGGGCGCGGCGCGCCCTGTCCGGCAGGTTGCCCTGCCCGTCCCAGCCGCGCCATTCCCGCGTATCGTGGGGCACGCCAAGCCGCGCACAGTCTGCCGCCACCCGCGCGGCCTCGTCAGCGGCCTCGGCGCGCAGACCGTGATCGACGGTGACGGCGCACAGGTCCGGGCCGCCCATGTCGCGCCATGTGGTCAGAAGTGCCAGCAAGGCAAGGGAGTCGCTGCCCCCCGACACGGCAACGCCAAGCACCGGGGGCGGGTCAGGCCCGAAGAACGCCGCGATCCTTTTGACCAGCGCCGCGGCGTCCCGCTCGCTCAGCTGCATCCCAGCCGCGTCATGGCCTCCGCCGCGCGCCCGGCCGCCTCGCCGCCCGGGAAACGCGCGCCGACCTCGCCGAGCGTCAGGCAGGCTTCGTCCGTCTTGCCCATGCGGCCAAGCGCCTCGCCGAGACGATACAGCGCCTCGGGCGCCTCGGGGCCATTGGGCGCCGCGCTGAACGTGTCCAGGTACGCCCGCGCCGCGCGGTTGGTCGCGCCGGCCTGTTCCAGCGCCTCGCCGCGCAAGAGCCGCGCCCGAAGCATCAGCGGCCCGCCGGGGTAATCCGCCTCGAACGCGGCGAACAGGTCGGCCGCGGTCGCGTGATTGCCCGCCTCCAGCGCCGCCTTGGCCTCGTCGAACTGGGCCTGTTCGCTGACGGCCAGCTGCGGCCCCGCGGGCTCGTCCGGGTCGCCGGCCCCTGCCGATGCCCCGGCGTCCACGTCGTCATCGGCCACGCTGCCCAACGTGCTGCCCGGTTCGAACCCGGCGATATCGCAATCGCTGTCCAGCTCGCACACCCTGAACTCGAGATCACCCAACCGGTTGGTCCCGTCGCGAACGACCCGCTCGATGCGGAATTCCAGACGCTCGGTCTGCGCTGTCAGGTCCTGCAACGCGCTCTCGATGGCGTCCACCCTGTCCAGAAGCGACCCGCCGGAGGCGGACATGCCGTCCGCCCCGCCCGTCGTGCTGAGTTCCCGCTTGAGCCGTTGCAACTCCACGTAAAGCACCGACAACTCCTGCCGGATATCGGCCAGCGTTTCATCCTGCTGCGCCACGGCGGGCGGCACGGGCATCAGGAAAACGGCAAGGGCAAGTGACTGGAGAACGCCGCGCATCGCCCGCCCCGTCAGCTTGTCGGCACGGCCGAGATGACCGTCACGGCGCGGCGGTTCTTGGCATAGCAGCTCTCGGCGCTGCAAATCTCGATCGGCCTTTCCTTGCCATAGCTCACCACGCGCATGCGGTCGGCCGGCACGCCCTGGCTCACAAGGTATTCCCGCACGGCGTTGGCGCGCCGCGCCCCCAGCGCGAGGTTGTATTCGCGCGTGCCCTGCTCGTCGGCGTGGCCCTCGATAACCACGTCGTACTCGCCGTTGGCACCGAGCCAGTCGGCCTGCCCGTCGAGCGTGGCCTTGGCCTCGGAGGAAAGCGACGACTGGTCCACCGCGAAGAAAACGCGGTCGCCGACCGCCTGCTGGAAATACTGCGGCGTCTCCGGCGCGGGCATGCCGGCTGCCGTGCCGCCGGCCCCAAGACCGCCGCCCGCGGCGCCATCATCGAACCGTCCGGCGCCGCTGCACGCCGCCAGCGACACCCCCACGATCAGAAGAAATGTCTTGCTCAGATACGTCATCGAATTGCCCCGCTTTTTCATCACTGCCTTGCCACGGTTCTAGCACAGCGCGCACGGCAAGAAAACGCGCCATGCATGTCAATCCTGCAACGGCGACCACGACGGATCGCTGGCGCCGGTATCGGTGGGGATCTGGCGCAGGTTGCGGCCCGTGATGTCCACGGAATAGAGGCTGGCCCGCCCCTGCGCGCCCTGCGTCTCGCGCGTGAACATGATGACGCGCCCGTTGGGCGACCATGTCGGCCCCTCGTCAAGAAACGACGCCGTCAACAGCCTTTCCTCGCTGCCGTCGGTGCGCATCACCCCGATATGAAACCGCCCCTTGGACTGCTTCGTGAACGCGACGAGGTCCCCGCGCGGCGACCAGACCGGGGTGCCATAGCGCCCCTGCCCAAAGCTTATGCGCTCCGCATCACCGCCCCCGGCGGGCATGATGTAAAGCTGCGGACTGCCCGAGCGGTCGCTTTCAAAGACGATACGCGTACCGTCGGGGCTGAAACTCGGCGCCGTCTCGATCGATGGCGCGCTCGTCAGCCGCGTGCTCGCCCCCGATGATATGTCCATCCGGTACAGGTCCGTGTTGCCACCGCGCGCCAACGAATAGACCACCGTTCGCCCGTCCGGGCCAAAGCGCGGCGCAAAGCTCATCGTGCCCTCGTCGGTCGGCAGGACGCTGCGTTCCACCCGGCCCACGTCCATCACGTTGATGCGCGGAAAGCCCGACTCGTAACTGGTATAAAGCACGCGATCCCCGCTGGGCGAAAACCGCGGCGCCAGCACGATCGCGGAACTGTCGGTCAGGTACCGCACGTTGGCCCCGTCGTAATCCATGATCGCCAGCCGCTTGGCGCGGTTGTCCTTGGGGCCGGTCTCGGCCACGTAAACCACCCGGCTGTCGAAATACGGCGCCTCGCCGGTGATGCGGGAATACACCTGGTCGGCCACCTTGTGCGCGATCCGGCGCCAGCCCTGCTGGGTACCGGTCAATTGCAGGCCCTGCCCCAGCTCCTGCCCGGCGAAGACGTCGTAAATCCGGAAGCGGACCGCCAGCTTGCCGCTCGCGTCCGCCGTCACCGCGCCGCTGACCAGCGCCTGCGCGTTGATCGCACGCCAGTCCGAGAACTCGACCGGGCTGGAAAAGCTGGTGAGCCGGCTGATGAAGGCGTCGGGCGGGATTTCCCGGAACAGGCCGGTGCCCGTCAGGTCGGCGGCGATGACATCGGCGATCCGGCGCCCGAAATCCGCGCCGGTCGCGTCCTCCGACAGGAAATCGGGCACGGCGACCGGCAACGGCTCGATGACGCCTTCCGTGATTTCAATCCTGAGCGGCCCGTCATCCTGCTGCGCCGCGACCGGCGCGGCCCACACGCCAAGGACCGCCACGAGGGTGAATAGAATGCGCATCATTTGATCCTCATTTTCTCGGGATTGAATGTCATCTCGATGTCCCGCCAGCGTTCGTACTTCTCCGGCGGCAGGTCATAGCCGCGCAAGCCGCAGCGGATGATCGCCCGCCGCGCGGCCTCGAATGCCTGCCGCGCCGCGGCGTCATCTCCACCGGTCGCGCTCAGCAGCTCGATCGTCTCGCGCCGCGGCGTGCCATCCTTGTTCATGCTGACACCCAAGACAACCGTGGTCCGCAACGCCGCCGAACTCAGCGACCCGACGTTCCAGCACTGCTCGACCGCCACGCGCAGCGCGTCCTTCTCGCCACGCGACAACGGCGGGCCGGCCGGGGCCGTGTCGCCGTCGGTCTGTCCCATGGCCTCGGCCAGCGCGTCGGTCACCGCGCTCTCGTCGGTCTCGGCCCCGTGGGGATCACACCCAGCGCATAGACATGCGGCGGGCGGTTGTCCGAGATGAACTTGCTTTCCTGATAGA
>NZ_JBKOTX010000320.1:0-4297 GCF_047086965.1 Roseovarius halophilus (ex Wu et al. 2025)
GTCCGCCCATGCCGCGCCGGCCGGGCGCTCGGCCGCGGCCAGCCGCGCCTCGGTCGCTTCCTGTTTCTTCTGCGGCAGGGCCATCACGCCACCTCCGCCATGATGTCGGCATACCCGTTCTTCTCGACCTCGAGCGCCAGATCGGGGCCGCCGGACTTCACGATGCGGCCATCGACCATGATATGCACCACGTCGGGTTTGATGTGGTCCAGCAGACGCTGGTAGTGCGTGATCACGAGGAAACTGCGTCCCGCGTCGCGCAGCGCGTTCACCCCGTCCGAGACGAGTTTCATCGCGTCCACGTCAAGGCCGGAATCCGTCTCGTCGAGGATGCACAGCTTTGGCTCCAGAACGGCCATCTGAAGGATCTCGTTGCGCTTCTTCTCGCCGCCCGAGAACCCGACATTGACCGGCCGCTTGAGCATGTCGTTGCTCATCTTGAGCGTGGCGGCCTTCTCGCGCACCAGCTTGAGGAAGTCCGCCGCGCTCATCTCTTCCTGCCCGCGCGCCGTGCGTTGCGCGTTGAGCGCGGTGCGCATGAACGTCATGTTCCCCACGCCCGGGATTTCCACCGGGTACTGGAATGCAAGGAAAAGGCCGGCCGCCGCGCGTTCCTCGGGTTCCATGTCGAGAATGTCCGCGCCTTCCAGCGTGGCGCTGCCCTCGGTCACCTCGTAGCCGTCGCGCCCCGACAGGACGTAGGACAGGGTCGACTTGCCCGACCCGTTCGGCCCCATGATCGCATGAACCTTGCCTGCTTCGAGGCTCAGATCCACGCCCTTCAGGATCGTCTTTTCCTCGTCTTCAAGATCGACGTGCAAATTCTTGATTTCCAGCATTTTCTTTCCTCGCCTTGGGTTCGACACGGCTCAGGGCCGGGTCATCATCTCGATAATCGTCAACAGCCTGTCCGCCGGTACCGGCATGGGCGTGACATGAAACTCGGCCATCCGGCCGTGCAGGCGGTGCGGCGCGCCAAGGAACCGCTCCACCGCGTGGTACTGCTTGCGGCGCTTGTAGTCGTCGATCAGCACCGTCACGGGCCTGTCGGTGCGAAACGCCGCCGCCAGCGCGCATCCCGGGCGGAACCGCCCGTCGACCAGCACCACGTCGGGCTGCCGGAATTCCGGCAGATCCCAAACCTCCAGCGGGTACCGCGCGTAGCGGGTCCAGCTGTCGTTGCCCGTGGGGTAGCCCCATTCCCGCGTCGGGCCGATATCGGACCAGATCACGTCCACCTCGGTACCGGCGGCGGGCGGGGACGCGTCGAACCACGCCCGCATCATCAGGGCCCAGTCCCGGTCACTTTCCACCGCGAAGACACGCTTGCCGGCCATCTCGGCGGCCATCACGGTCGACCCGCCCGATCCGTATTCAAGGATCACGCCCGCCGCGTTATAGGCCGCCCGTACCGCTGCCGCCTCGGTATCCGGAAAGGTGAGTTCCGGTCGCGCCATCTCCGCCGTGCCTCGCATCAGGGGGCCAGCACCACGGCCGTGCCGCTGGCCGACACCATCAGCATCGACTCGCCCACCACCTCGTAATCGAGGTCGACGCCGACCACCGCGTCGGCACCGAGGGCCGCCGCGCGGCCCTCCAGCTCGCTGAGCGCCGTGTCGCGCGCGTCCTGCAGCTTGGTTTCGTACGCGCCCGACCGTCCGCCGACCACATCGGTGACCTGGGCGAAGAAATCGCGGAACACGTTCGCCCCCATGATCGCCTCGCCCACGACGATCCCGCGGTAATCGGCAATGGCGCGCCCGTCGACGGACTGCGTCGTCGTGATGATCATGTCGTCCTCCGTGCACGGCCAAGGGGCCCGCGGTGGCGCCCGGTCGTTATCCGACCGAGCCTTCCAGCGAAATCGCCACCAGTTGCTGCGCCTCCATGGCGAACTCCATCGGCAGCGCCTGGAGCACGTCCTTGCAGAACCCGTTCACGACCAGCGCCACGGCCTCTTCCTCGTCCATGCCGCGCTGGCGGCAATAGAACATCTGGTCCTCGTCCACCTTGGATGTCGTGGCCTCGTGCTCCACCCGCGACGAATTGTTCTTCACCTCGATGTAAGGCACGGTGTGCGCGCCGCACTTGTCGCCGATCAACAGGCTGTCGCACTGCGTGTAGTTGCGGCTGTCCTTGGCCTTCGGATGCATCGACACCAACCCTCGATAGGTGTTCTGCGCCTGCCCCGCGCTGATCCCCTTGGACACGATGCGCGAGCGTGTATCGCGGCCCAGATGCACCATCTTGGTGCCGGTATCGGCCTGCTGCCAGTTGTTGGTGATGGCGATCGAATAGAATTCGCCCTGGCTCTCGTTGCCGCGCAGGATGCAGGAGGGGTATTTCCACGTCACCGCCGAGCCCGTCTCGACCTGCGTCCACATCACCTTGGACCGGTCACCACGGCAATCGGCACGCTTGGTCACGAAGTTGTAGATGCCACCCTTGCCACCTTCGTCGCCCGGGTACCAGTTCTGCACGGTGGAATACTTCACCTCCGCGTCCTCCTCCACGATGATCTCGACCACCGCGGCGTGCAGCTGGCTCTCGTCGCGCTGCGGTGCCGTGCACCCTTCGAGATAGCTCACGAAGGACCCCTTGTCGGCGATGATCAGCGTCCGCTCGAACTGGCCGGTATTCTCCGCGTTGATGCGGAAATAGGTCGACAGCTCCATCGGGCAGCGCACGCCCGGCGGCACGTAGACGAACGATCCGTCCGAAAACACCGCGCTGTTGAGGGTGGCATAGAAATTGTCGCTCACCGGCACGACCGACCCGAGGTATTTCCGAACCAGTTCGGGATGTTCCTTGATCGCCTCCGAGATCGAGCAGAAGATGACACCGGCCTTCTTCAGCTCTTCCTGGAAGGTCGTCCCGACGCTCACGGAGTCGAACACCGCGTCGACGGCCACCTTGCGGCCCTCGGCCGGCGCCTCCTCGGCGCCCTCGACACCGGCCAGCACCATCTGTTCCTTCAGCGGGATACCCAGCTTTTCGTAGGTTTCCAGCAGCTTGGGGTCGACGTCGTCAAGCGACTGGGGCTTTTCCGCCATGCTTTTCGGCCGGGCATAGTAATACTGCTCCTGGAAATCGACCTCCGGGTAATCCAGCATCGCCCAGTCCGGCTCCTTCATCTGCAGCCAGCGCTCATAGGCCTGCAGGCGCCACTCGGTCATCCATTCCGGCTCTTCGTTCTTCTCCGAAATCAGCCTGACGATATCGTCGGTCAGCCCCTTGGGGGCATAATCCATCTCGATATCCGTCTCCCAGCCGTACTTGTAGGCGCCACCCACCTCGCGCACGGCATCGACCGTTTCCTTGTCGACGCCTTCCTTCACCTGACTGTCATCCAGTGCCGCCATCTTGGCTTACCTCCTTGACCGATCACGCCGTTCGGGCGCGCTGTTTGTGATACCGCTCCAGCCAGATTTCGGCGAAGCGCGTGACATCCTCTTCCGTCGTGTCCGGACCCAGCGAAGCGCGCACCGCGCAGGCCGCCTCGACCTCGCTGAATCCCATGGCCCGCAGCACGTGGCTCGACTTGACCTTGCCACTGGAACAGGCCGAGCCCGCCGAAATCGCGATCCCCGCCAGATCCATTGCCATCACCTGCGTCTCGCCCTTCCATCCGGGCGCGATGAAACAGCTGGTGTTGGGCAGCCTTGCGCCATCTTTCCCGATAAAAATAGTCTCTTTGGCCCCGGCTGCAATCATATTTTCTAGAATCTTTCTAATCTTCGCGACTTCCGCCCAGCGTCCTTCCGACAACTCGCGCGCCGCCGCCGCCGCCGCGGCCCCGAACCCGGCGATCCCCACGACGTTCTCGGTGCCCGACCGGCGGCCCATTTCCTGCCCGCCGCCGCGTATCCGCGCCTGCACGTCAGTGCCGCGGCGCACCACCAGCGCCCCCACGCCCTTGGGGCCGCCCAGCTTGTGCGCCGATACCAGCGCCATCTCGGCCCCCGACCAGTTGAACGCCACCGGCAGCTTGCCGAAAGCCTGCGTCATGTCGCTCACCGCCAGCCCGTCGGGCAACTGCTGCACGACCCCGGTTTCCGAGTTGGCCATCTGCAGCACCGACCCGGCCGGTTCCGCCACGGAAACGCGCCCGTCCGCGTCGACCGGCAGTTCCTCCTCGATCCACGCGCGCACCGCGTCATGCTCCACCGCCGCGCCGCGCAGCCCGCGCCCGGCACATGATTGGGCGCGGACTTACCGCCCCCTGAATGTCTGACACCCTAACATATCCCGGAGCGGATCGTGATATGCAATATCAGCGTCACTGCGCGCCGGTTTC
>NZ_JBKOTX010000321.1:0-4215 GCF_047086965.1 Roseovarius halophilus (ex Wu et al. 2025)
CCCGTTCACGGGGCTGCGCGTGCTCGACATCGGATGCGGCGGCGGACTGCTGAGCGAACCCATGGCGCGACTCGGCGCCGAGGTCGTGGGCGCCGATGCTCGTCCAGCGTCACCTGCACCCGCCGTCGCGCCGCGATGCGCCCGTCGTAGTAATCGCCCCGCACCGGCAGCATCAGAACGCCCCGCCGATATCCAGCGCGTCGGCGAAACCTTCCGCGTCGGCGCCCGTGTCGCGGTCGCGCTGCCGGATCGTGGCCAGGTGGCCCGGATCGCGGATGGTGACGGACCGGGCCAGATGGGCCGCGATCGGCTGCGTGATGAACACCAGGATCAGGCCGCCCGTCACGGCAAGCGCCCCGATGTAGAAAACCGCCATCAGGATGACCCCGACGCCCGCCACAAGGCCCGTACCGTCCGTGACATCGCCCGCCACTGCGCCTGTCATCGCCCAGAACAGGCCGGTCACCGCCGCCGCCAGTCCGAGCGCCAGCGCCGACAGCAGCGCCACGCCCAGACCGCCCCCGAGCAGCGTGCCGATCACGGCGCCGGTGCGCGGGTCCGCATCGAAACGAACGGTGCCGTCCAGTACCGTGTGCCGCGCCAGATAGGCGAATGACTGCACCCTGTAGGCGACGCCCCCCACCATCAGCCAGACCAGCCCGGCAAACAGGATTGCCCCGCCAAGCGCGGCACGCCCCGGCATCTGCAGCCCGGCCTGCGCCAGCAGGACCGCGCCCGCCGCCGTCACCGCCGCGCCGATCATCAGCTGGCGCATCGCGCGGTACAGCCCGTGCCAGTGCCCGCCAAGATCGAACCGCGCGGTCCCGAACCAGCTACGGTCTGTCCTGTACTTGGCCAGCCAGTAGGTCTGCCGCGGCAGCAACAGCCCGAGGCTGGCCAGAGTCAGCGCCCAGTGCGCCAGCGCCCGCCAGACATAGCCCCACGCGCCCCGCGCCATCCCGAACCGGATGCCGCGCCAGCGCGTGCGCGCCAGCTTGTAGCGGCGGGCGCGGTACTGCGCGAAGAAGATCAGCGGCAGCACCGCGGCGAAGGTGATGGAAAAGGTCGCCATGCGGGCCGCCTGCCGCGCCGTGGTTTCCGGGTCCGAGAACAGGAAGAGCCCGAAATAGAACAGGATCATCTGGATAATGCCCAGGTAGACCGCCAGGATGACCACCGCCAGCAGGAACCCCAGCAATTTCTCGACCCCGGTCCCGGTATATTCGAGGCTGTCGCCGTCGGCGCTGACGGAGGACCAGACGTAACGCCGCACGCGCGTCTTGGCCCAGAAACGGTAGAGGCCCAGCGTCGCCGCCGTCAGCACCGCGGTGACAAAGGCCAGCCGGAACAGCGCGCCGCGGCGCCCCTGATAGCTTGCCCGCCAGCTTGTGTCATCGTCGCGCATCGTGTCGCCGCCCGGTCCCGGGTGCCGGCTCAGGTGAACCGGTTGTCTCTCGGGAAGCCGCGCGGGGCCATCCGCCCGGTGCCCGCGCGCCTGCCGCGCCATTCGTCCAGCCCCGTCTCGGTGCGGGTGCGCCCGGCCGGGTCGTGCCAGCTGAGCCCGTCGGCCAGCGTGAAGGTGGTGGCATCGCTCAGCCCGCCATCCTTGTATTTCTGCAGGCGCACGCCCTTGCCGCGGCCCATCTCGGGCAGCTCCTCGACGGGGAAGACCAGAACCTTGCGGTTCTCGCCCACGCAGGCCACGTGATCGCCCGCGACCGGCTTGCAGACCCGCGCGCGGGCGTCGCCGCGCAGGTTCAGCACCTGCTTGCCGCTGCGCGTCTGCGCCACCACATCATCCTCGGGCACGATGAACCCGTCGCCGGCGCTCGACGCGACCAGCAGCTTGCGCCCGGCGCGGTGGATGAACAGCTTCACGATCTCGGACTCGTTGGGCAGATCCACCATCAGGCGCAGCGGCTCGCCCATGCCGCGCCCCCCGGGCAGATTGGCCGCCGAAAGCGTGTAGAAGCGCCCGTTGCTGCCGAACACCAGAAGCCGGTCCGTCGTCTCGGCATGGAAGATGAAGCGCGGCCCGTCACCATCCTTGAATTTCAGGTCGCGGTTGAGGTCGATATGCCCCGACATCGCCCGGATCCAACCCATTTTCGAGCAGACCACGGTGATCGGTTCGCGGTCGATCATCGCCTCCAGCGGCACGTCCTCGACCTCGCCCGCCTCGGCGAAGCCGGTGCGCCGCGCACCGCCCTCGTAGCCGGGGCCGAATTTCTTCTTCACTTCTTTCAACTGGTCGGCGATGGCGCCCCATTGCAGCGTCTCGTCCGCCAGCAGGTCCTCCAGCCCGGCGCGTTCCTCCATCAGCGTGTCGCGTTCGCGGATCAGCGCCTCTTCCTCCAGCCGCCGGAGCGAGCGCAGCCGCATGTTCAGGATCGCCTCGGCCTGCACGTCCGACAGCCCGTTCTCGCGGCCGGCATAGCTTTGCGGCACGGTCCGTTCCTGAGCGTCCTCGCCGGGGATTCCCGTCGGCTGCGCCGCCGGGTCGCTGATCAGTTGCAGCGCGGCCGCGTCCACCCCGTCAAGCGGCGAGGCATAGTCGGCCTCGTCCCGGGCCCGGCGCAACCCGCTCTGGTGCGGCGTACTCCAGTCCTCGTACATCAGCGCGGCCTTGGGCGCGTCGTCATAGCGGATGATCTCGATCACCCGGTCAAGGTTCACGAAGGCGGTGATCAGCCCCTGCAGGACCTCGAGCCGGTGGTCGATCCGGGCCATCCGGTGACGCGACCGGCGCAGCAGCACCTCGCGACGGAAATCAAGGAAGGCGCGCAGCACCTCCTTGAGCGAACAGACACGCGGCGTCACGCCGTCCATCAGCACGTTCATGTTCAGGCTGAACCGCACTTCCAGATCGCAGTTGCGGAAAAGCGTGCCCATCAGCACGTCCGGATCGACGTTCTTGGACCGCGGTTCCAGCACCATGCGCACGTCGTCGGCGCTCTCGTCGCGGATATCGGCGAGGATCGGCACCTTCTTCGTCTGGATCAGCTCCGCGATCTTCTCGATCAGCTTGGATTTCTGGACCTGGTACGGGATCTCGGTGACGATGACCTGCCATTGGCCGCGGCCCAGATCCTCGACTTCCCACCGCGCCCGCAGGCGGAAGGCCCCGCGCCCGGTCCGGTAGGCCTGCGCGATGCTGTCCCTGGGCTCCACCACGACCCCGCCGGTGGGGAAGTCGGGCCCCGGGATGTAGTTCAGCAGGGTATCGTCGCGCGCATCCGGCGTCTTGATCAGGTGCTGGCAGGCATCGACCAGCTCACCGATATTGTGCGGCGGGATGTTGGTGGCCATGCCCACCGCGATCCCGCTGGCGCCATTGGCCAGAAGGTTGGGAAACAACGCCGGCAGCACCACCGGTTCGGTCAGGGTGCCGTCGTAGTTCTCGCGGAAATCGACGGCGTTCTCGCCCAACCCGTCCAGCATCGCCTCGGCGATGGCCGTCATCCGCGCCTCGGTGTAGCGGCTGGCGGCAGGGTTGTCGCCGTCGATATTGCCGAAATTGCCTTGTCCGTCGACCAGCGGGTAGCGCACCGCGAAATCCTGCGCCAGCCGCGCCATGGCGTCGTAGATGGCCGCGTCGCCATGCGGGTGATAGTTGCCCATCACGTCGCCGCTGATCTTGGCCGACTTGCGGAACCCCCCGGTGCTGGACAGGCGCAGTTCGCGCATCGCGTACAGGATCCGCCGGTGCACCGGCTTCAGCCCGTCCCGCGCGTCGGGCAGGGCACGGTGCATGATCGTGCTCAGCGCATAGGTCAGGTAGCGCTCGCCGATCGCGCGGCGCAGCGGTTCCGCCAGAGGGGCCGGGCCGATATCGGGCTCGTCAACAAGATCGTTCATGAAGGCTGTGATACCGTTCCGCTGAATCGGCGTAAAGCGCCTTGGCGCCCTTGTCCGCGGCTTTTCCGGTGATGCCAAGCGGCGAATCGGATATTCTAGACAGGCTGCTTTGCTTTGATGCGTGATATTCGGGGGGATGCGCGATGTGGCGCTTCATTATCTTGTCGTTCGCTTTTATGGGCGCCGCTTTTTACGAACTCAGCGGCGGGGCGGACTACGCGCCGCGCCCGGACTCGCTGCAGGCGCGCGCCCTGCTTGACGGTCATCGTCCGACGGCGCGACCCGGCAGCACAGCCCCCGCAGCCGTCACGATTCGACCCGGTTTTGCAGCGCGGCCAGCCGGTCGAGCGAGACGGC
>NZ_JBKOTX010000322.1:0-4195 GCF_047086965.1 Roseovarius halophilus (ex Wu et al. 2025)
CCCAAAAAGGGACAAAAATTGCCGCGGGATGGAGCAGTCCGGTAGCTCGTCAGGCTCATAACCTGAAGGTCGTAGGTTCAAATCCTACTCCCGCAACCAGCTTCATTTGCCCGCCGGAGTCATCTTCGGCGGGCAAATCATGTCTAGATCGAGCCCCCGCAACCAGCTTTATTTGCAAAAGGTCGTCCGGCGAAAGCCCGGCGGCCTTTTTGCTTGTCTGGCAGAGGCTTAGAATACCTGCCAGATCACCCTCGATATCCATGACGAAGCCGGTCGCTTCCTCAGAAGAGGGGTGCAGCACTATCCGGTCGATCAGGCTGCGCAGAATCTCCACAGCTTCATGCTGGGCTGACTGATCAGCCAGCGTCGTGCGCAACTCGGCAACCGCCTTGCGGTACCGTGCGCCCATGGACGGATGCAGCAACGGCTTTTCCTCTTTGGGTTCCGCGTTCAGACGCTCTTCGACTTCGGCCCGCTCGGCTTCCAGTGAAATCATGCGATCCTTCACACGCTCGGCAGGCACGCCGTCGCAGATGGCATCGATCATCCGGTCGAGCTCACGGATGATCTTGGCAAGCCGCGCTTCATCCTTCGCGCGGTTGCCGCTCTCGGCCATGCGCAGCGCATTCAGATGACGCGTGTATTCTTCGCAAAACACAGTCAACAGCTCTTCATCCATCAGATGATGTTGAAGACCATTGAGCACAGAAGCTTCGAGGACATCGCGGCGGATTGTCCGCTTGTTCTCACAGGTGCCCTTGTTGCGGGCGCTCGCGCAGCCGAAATGTTGCTGGCTGATCTTCACGAACGTGCTGCCGCAGCAGCCGCATTTGATCAGGCCGGACAGCAGGAATCGCGGGCGGCGCCGATCCCAGAACCCTTCGGCATTGGATTTGTCATGCTTGCCGAGCGACGTCGCGTCCTGCCGCTCCTTCACCTTCTGCCATAGATAATCGTCGATGATCCGCAGGTGCGGCACGTCCTGCACGATCCACTGATCGACCGGATTGAGGCGCGACAGGCGCTTGCCCGTCTCGGGGTCCTTGACGTAGCGCAGGCGGTTCCAGACCAGCCGCCCGATATAGAGCTCATTGTTCAGGATGCCGGTGCCGCGATCCTTGTTGCCGTGGATCGTGGACGGCCCCCACGTCTTGCCGGTCGGCCCTGGCACGTGCTCGGCATTCAGTGTCTTCGCGATCACGCGCGGGGAGGTCCCCGCAGCATACTCGTTGAAGATGCGGCGCACGATATCGGCCTGATCGTCGTTGATCTTGCGATCCCCGCGTTCAGGCTCGCCCGCCGCGTTGACCTTGCGGACAACATCATATCCGTAGGAATTACCACCGCCGGACTTGCCCGCCTCAACAGGGCCGCGCAGGCCGCGGCGCGTCTTGTCCGACAGGTCCTTGAGGAAGAGGGCGTTCATCGTGCCCTTCAGGCCGATATGCAGTTCGCTGATCGCTCCCTCGCTGAGCGTGACGATCTGCACGCCTGCAAAGCTCAACCGCTTGAAGACAGCCGCGATATCTTCCTGATCACGAGAAATCCTGTCCAGCGCTTCGGCGAAAACCACCTGAAACTTGCCCGCCATGGCATCTTGCAAGAGCTGCTGGATACCGGGACGCATCAGGCTGGCGCCGGAGATGCCGTGATCGGCATAGTGCTGCGTCACCTCCATGCCCTCGCGGGCAGCGCGTTCGGCACACAGCCTGATCTGATCCTCGACCGAGGAGGCCGATTGCATATCGGTCGAATAGCGGGCGTATATGACGGCTGGAATCATTGCGGTGCTCATGAGGATGAGCCTTTCGGTCGCGAAGAGGTCCGGGTTTTGGTTGCCTCATAATCCTCTTCGGCCGCCATTTTGGCAAGAGCCCTGACGAGCGCGCACAGCGCCTCGTCAACCACCGCCGGCTCGGCGGGGTGCGTAATCTTCGTATTTTTCCCCCGCTTCTGAGCCATAGCTGTCAGTTTCCGCGTGTGGCTTGCGATCCGTCTCACCCTGTTAATTAGGTTCATGGCCGCCATTTTTCGTGGACACGGATTGGACACGCACCGGGGCAGACGTGCCGACCGGCCTGTGCGGCCGGCCGACGACCGCGCTAGGGGCGCGGTGCAGGATTTGTGCGGATCGCGATCTCGCGTCTGACATTTTGCAGATTTGCGGCATGCGCGAAGTGCTCGTGCGAGCCCAGCTCGCAGCTTGCCAGCTGCGCTTGTGCCTGGCGGAACAGGACATGCAGTTCCGGGAGGCTTTGCTGCGCCAGTGCGGCGCGGGTGAATATCTCAGTCATAACGGCGACTCCTTCTCTGTTTCGAGAGCCCCGACCATCGAGGCCTTTCGCCGTCCCCCGTCATCATCATCGGGCACAGAAGGCCCTCATGGACGGGTGGAGAACAGAGAAGGGAGAAGGTGCCGTAAGGATATTCATCCGCTGGATGGCAGGTCAGCAAACCCGAACAGCGTGGAATGTTCGGATCAAGTGATCGCTGTGATCCGTTGCTCAGCCCGCGTTTTGCGGATGAAGAAAGATAAAATGCCTGAAAAAATTAACAAATCATTAAAGGCCATAATGCTAAAATTGGAATACGAAACTAACGGAACCGACATGAGTAGAAAGAAGAACAACAGCAATGACAAACCCGGTCTGACGATCGATTACTCCAGGGTTGGCGTCATGACCATTGAAGAGTTCAAGCAGGCGCTCTGGACCGACATTCAAATTCTCAAAGACGAGCACAACGTGAAATATGTCACCAAGCCAAAGCTCAAGCTTGGTTTGACAGATGCCTTCGGCGAATGCACGCCGCTACGGGGGCGGTATGACGGCAAGCCCATTTATCGGCTTCACACGCAATACAACCGACCGGCATGCTGGGATTATGATTTGAGTTGAAACACATAGGAAAGGATGGATGAAGCTCCCTTGCTACATTGGATTGGACGAAGCCCGCTCGTTGCTCGCGGAGATGGGTGTCGAGCTAAGTGACAGGCAGATAAAGCGCGCCGCCGAAACCGATATATATGGCCGCCGCAAGCTACCATTCTTTGTCGATCCAATAGATGGGAAGCTAAAGATCGAAAAGGGAACACTTGTGGACATCTATCGCGAAGCGCAAATAGATGCTGAAAACAATCTAAGGGAGTGATACATTCAGGAGTTTTTCGATAATTTATTGAGCAGTAATGAGTGATATTAGAAAAAGGACTGGGAAAAGGGGCGTTACCTATCAGGTCAGATATGCAAGTAGAGCAGCAAAGACCGGATACGCATATAAAACGTTCGACACGCTGAAGGAAGCTCGCGCCTTCCTTGAGAGCGGCGACGCATTCAAGGCGGGCGCAACCCCAAACCGGCACCTCAGTGTCGAGGAAGGCGTGCGGACATGGCTTGATGTTTGTGAGAAGGAGGGGCGGGGCGGACGCGATCCCGTAACGCCGTATACGCTAAAGACGTACCGCTACCGCGCTGGCATCATCAACGACTACGAGTGGCCCAAGCCACTGAGCGAGCTCAGTGCGCCCGATGTGGTCGAGTTTCGTTCCTGGCTGCTTCGAAACCATAGCCGGGATCAGGCCCGCAAGGTCCTTTCCTACTTTCATTCGATGGTGCTCGAACTTGTCAACCGCGGCTTCCTGCAACATGATTTTGCTGCCGGTGTACGGGTTGCAGCGACGTCACGCTATGACGAGCCGGTGACGATCCCCTCAGAGCGCGACATCCACGACTTGCTGCGGGCGGCGGACCGACTTGCCAACTCGAAAAATCTTCAGATCGCCAGAACGTGGGAACGTTACCGTCCGATGCTCTATCTCGCGGTCGATAGCGGTATGCGTCCGCAGGAATATCTCGTCGTTGCCAGGTCCAGTTTCAATGAACGTGGTGTCATGGTCGAGCGGGCGCTTGATGCCGGTGGCCAGAAGATTTCTACGACCAAAACGGCATCCGGGCGCCGGTTCATCGATCTCAGCCCGGAAACGCTCGACATGGTCAGGCACTACGCACAAAACAACGCCACCCCGAACGATTTCGATCTCGCCTTTCCGACCTCGAATGGACGCTGGCTGAGCAGCAATAACTGGCGCCGTAGAGGCTTTCAGATGGAGTGGTTGCCGCCCTCCCCAGACGGCATCGCAATGTGCCAAAGTCGTGGTGCTCAACGCCACGCAAAAAGGAGGACGGCGAGATGAAGG
>NZ_JBKOTX010000323.1:0-4134 GCF_047086965.1 Roseovarius halophilus (ex Wu et al. 2025)
TGGCACGACCACGCTGTTCGCTGCGCTCGACGTCAAATCCGGCCAGGTCATCGGCGACTGCATGCCGCGCCACCGCGCCAAGGAATTCCTGAAGTTCCTCCGCCGCATCGACCGGCATGTGCCGAAGTCGCGCGAGGTGCACCTGGTGCTCGACAACTACGCCACCCACAAGACGCCCGAGGTGAAGGCTTGGCTGGACAAGCACCCGCGCTTCCGACTGCATTTCACGCCGACCAGCGCGTCATGGCTGAACATGGTCGAACGGTTCTTCGCCGAGATCACGTCACGGCGCATTCGGCGCGGCAGTTACACCAGCGTCGGCGACCTCGAGGCCGCCATCTACGACTACCTCCTGCAGCACAACGCCAAGCCTAAACCCTTCACCTGGACCAAATCGGCCGAGGACATCCTCGCCCGAGAGCGCCGCGCACTGAACGCCCTCGATGAAATTCGCGGGAACCGGTAGCATGCGTCAGACTCGGAGCACTAGAGGTATCGTCATGAGCAAGCGTTGGAAAGCCGTCATTGCAATTGCAGTAGTTGTCCCCCTTACTTTCGCAGGAAACCGAGTTGTGGATGACGGCGGATTTATCCCTGTAATCAGTGACGAAGCACCCCCACTTGTAGATGAGTGGACCCAAACAGACGTCGGTAAGCCATTGGAACTAGCTGCGTTTATACCAGCCATCGGAGCCGTACTACTAGGCTATCGGTCTGGCGAGGCAGACTATGACAAGTACGAGATGTTCGACCCACTCACGGACGACATTCCCTTCGAGTACCACGACAACATCATGGCCAATGACAACTTCGCCGCAGCCCTGCGAGCAAGACGACGACAGCTTGCTAGGTTAGCATCAAACGCCACGGCGCAGTACTTTTTTGATCTCTTTCCAGACTGGTGGGCATCACATACGGCCTGCATGACGCAGCAGAATAAGTTGGAGACCATAAAACAACTCACGCCAGAACTTGCATGGCAGATCGAAACAACCAATGCACAGTTCGCCGACTTGGCGATGAAAGAACAGGTTGGTACCCTAACAGTCGCAGAGCGTGATGAATACCTGAACAATGACTTACGCGTACCCCATTTGGTGCGGCTCCCCAACTCCAATTCACAAATTGGAGGAAACTGGGTCGAAGTTGATCTAAGAGACCCGTTGCCGAGTTACGACTATGAGCGGCCTCTTGTGCGAGCATGCCCAGTCGGAACTCAGTATTATGGCCAGCACATCAAAGATTGCTTTGGCTCTGTCAACATTGACTTGGGTAGAGACATATACGGAGGAGCGCCCTCGGGAAGTAGCGGCCTTCCCAGAACGTTCCTTGGGAACGCAGTATATCGCGAGTTTGAGCTGACAGGTTCTACCGTGGACTTCATTTTGCAGATGATGGAGCAAAGAACCGCGCAGGACGCTTTAAAAAGACAGGCCGAACAAATTGTCGCCAACCGCCCAGCCTCAGAAGTATCCGCTGGCTTCGTCGAGAGTCAGGTCAGGGCCGAGTTCAAAAAGCTACAATGCCCAACCTGAGTTTTCCGGCTTGCGGACACGGCTTGCCAGGACAGGAACGCGCCTGCACCAACTTGTTTGATCCTATAGTGGAGAGGAACCAGCACAAGTCCACGTCGGTTTGATGGTTTTGGCATCCGGAATGCCATCACTCGCCCAAAACCTCATACTCGAAGCGGTCTTTGATGAAGCACCGAGTAAAACCTATGGTGCCGATATACTCTACACTTTCGATTTTCACGCCGCTTTTATCTGGTGCAGGACGTACTGCGCAATGTCAGCTTTTATCGTGCAGTCAGTTTGTCCAAGTCATTTGGCTAGGTGAAAGGTCCTTCGATTCTGTAGGCATCCAGCCCTGCGACACCGTCACGCGGGCTCTTCATCCGTTCAGTCACCCAGACGTATTCCTTCGTATATAGAGAAGTCTGCTTGAAACTGTCCTTGAGCCGCAGGCGCACCGTACAGGCGGTTTCGTCCAGCATCCCGGTTTCACGCAGCGCGTTGCGGATGTCTTGGATGTATTTGGGGTTATCCGCAAAGTGCAGCATGATGCTTTCGGCCATCTCGCTGTCTTCGCGTTGCAGGCGCAGCCCGATGCCGCTGCCGAAGATGCCGGACAGCATCAGGAAGGCTACATGCCCGACCAACTCAGCGAGGCCATCAGACGCTTGAAGATTTAAAAAAACCCCGGCGCTCCTTAACGTTCTTAGTAATGAGGGAGCGCCGGAAGGCGTGACCGATCAGGTTACACTCCAGTTATTCATGATGGGGCATAATCCGATGGAAGACCTGCGATTGCTTATTCCTTCGTCTTAAGAGAAAGTAGCGACTTGCCGCCTGCTACGTGTTGTTGCAACGAAAGGCTGACAACCTCGCCTCATGACCTGTGGGGTTCAATAGGTCGCTAATGTCATCGTCTATCGGTATGTCACCGCCTACGACTTGTTCGCCTAGACCAACATCAACTCCTACTCGACCCGAGACACCGAACTCCTGCAGAAAGGCACTGTCCATGGCGTCTGCCAAGTCTTGCGCAAGTCCATAGTGAACGATGAAGCTGTCATGGACAGGTAAGCAGGCGTGGCCCATTGCTGCGAACTTCAACATGACCTTCTCTGCTAGGTCACTGTCCTTGCGCTGAAGTCGCAGCCCCACACCAGACCCGAAGTGGTGCTGGAACTCTGGATACTGCGCCACGATGAACCGCTTGAACTCCTGCCAGCCCTTCCCCGTCAGGTCGGCTGAATACCCCTCTATCTCATTGATGGTGTCTATATTGTCGGCATTCAGCAGTGCGTTGAATGTTTGCTTCACGAGTTTGCGCTCTGCCACGTTGCCCGCTTTGGAGAGACACCGTTCGTAAGGGTCGTCGGGAATGGCCTTGCCTGCCGCAGCATAGAGCATGGCCGCATGTATCCCTGAGTAGTCCACTTCTACGGTACGCTTGCCGTCAATCAGGATGTAGGGCCTCAGCTTACTCGGGCAGCCGATCCACCACGCGCCATAGAAGCGCCCGCCCTGTTGCCAGTCGCTGTTGTTGAATACGCGGTAGACAGTCCGTGCGGCGGAGTCGAAGGTCTGAGTGGCTTCGTCCTCTCGTGTTCCTCTGAGGCGCTGCACCTCTTGAGCAATCCGCTCGTCGCTGAGCGCCAAGTCAGCCCAATGTGACGCCAGCATACCGTTGATAATATGTAACCTGTCCCGCGCCCCTTCTGCGAACCCGTCTTGCCCATACTCCACGAGCACCTTGTCGTGATCTTTTAGGCGTATGCCTTCTGCGTTCGCGTGCCTGCGTAGGTCCGTGACCGATGCCCCGGCCTGCTCCAGCCCACTTAGCAATGCGGGTGTCGCCATGTATCGGGACACTCGACTGTCTTTCCCCGCCGGGTCGTGCCAAAAGGGTGTGCTCTCCATTACAAGCCCCGCGTTCTGTAGAGCGTGCATGGCGTCCCTGAATGTTCGGGCAGATATGAAGCTGGCACCGTATTGGCTCTTGCTTAGCTTTTGCAGGACATTGTTGTCCGTACCTATGCCCACCTCAAGCACTGGATCGCTAAGGTGTGCCCTGAACATGTCAAGTACAACAGCCCTAACAGCCGCCTCAAAGCTGGCCTGCGCGTCCTGCCTCCGGCGGCGTCGTCCCTCGCCAAGTACCGACAACTCAGCGCACAGCCTCGCCAGATATGCCTCTAGCCTTGGGCTGTCGGTAGTCCACTGCGGATCAAAGGGGCGGTCGTGCATGTCTGCTTATCTGTTTTCTTTGGTGTAGTCATACGCTCGACGGTGGGTTCCTTTTATTCGATCCCACGCCTAAGGTGCAACGCAGCAAGAATAAGGGCAGACCCTCGCACATGGCCGGAAAATACGACGACCTCACCCACGCGCAACTTGTCGAACTGCTGGAAAAGCGCGACCGGACCAAGAAGCTGGGGCTGGTGTGGGAGCGGGACGAGATCGAGGCGGACGCGGCGGTGGATGCCAAGTTCATCGCCTGCCGGATCGACGCGGCGCTGTCGGACAAAGGTACTGTACCCTAAGGTCTGGAAATTCGCTCGAGTTGGGGGCCATGAGCCCCTGCTGGGGCGCGCCCCAGCAGGGGCTGCCCATTCTGGTATTCCAT
>NZ_JBKOTX010000324.1:0-4131 GCF_047086965.1 Roseovarius halophilus (ex Wu et al. 2025)
TTGCCGCGCCCCCGGATGCGCCCCGAAAGCTGGCTGAACTGGTCGTCCGTGGCCTGCGCGACGCGCAACAGGTCCTCGCCCGCCTCGGTCGGGCGAATTCCGTCGCATCCGCCGCAAGCCGCGCGATGTTGCGCCCTCCGGTCAGGGCCACGACCCGGTAGGCCGCGGGCGCGCGGCGCACCAGATCCAGCGTGGATTGCCCGATCGAGCCGGTCGCGCCAAGGATGCTGATCCGCCTCATGACACCCCTCCCGGCAGGCCCAGCAGCCCCGCGACCAGCAGCAGCGCCAGCGCCGCCCCCAGCAGCGCATCAAAACGATCGAACAGCCCGCCGTGGCCGGGGATCAGCGCCGAGCTGTCCTTGACGCCCTGGCGGCGCTTGAAGGCGCTTTCGGCGATGTCGCCCATCTGCCCGGCCAGGCTCAGCAGCACCGACAGCGCGACGATCCCCGGCCCCACGGGCGTGAGCGCGGCGAAAACCGCCCCGACCCCGGCCGCGGCGATCCAGCCCGCGACGGTGCCGGCCCAGGTCTTCTTGGGGCTGACCGCGGGCCAGAATTTCGGCCCGCCCAGGGCCTTGCCCGCGAAATATCCGGCGATATCGGTCACGACCACCAGGCTGACCAGCCAGATCAGCCAGGTGAACCCGTAGTCCAGCCGGAAATGCACCAGCCCCCAGCCCGCCACCTGGATGGCCAGGGCGAAAATGGCGAAGCTCAACCGCTCGCGCCGCAGGACCAGAATGCCAACAAGCGGCGCCATAAGGAAAAGCGGCAGGAATGCCCTTGTCTCGGGGTCGCCGAAGACCTTACCGGCCATGACCGAAGCCACCCCGGCGGCCAGCAGCATCCCCGAGACGGGCGAGGTGCCGCGGATCATGATCCAGCATTCCCAGACCATGACAGCGGTCACGAAGATCACCAGCATCTGGAACCAGACCCCGCCCAGCAGGATCGCTGCCACGCCGGCACCCCCCATGGCGACACCGGACCACAGGCGGGTCGAGAGGTCTCCCCATTTGCCGGGCATCTCTGGCGGCGGCACCTTCACCGGGGTCAGGCCTTGACCGCCCCGAAGCGCCGGTCACGGGTCTTGTAACCGGCCAGAACGCGCGCGAACTCGGCCGCGTTGAAATCGGGCCAGAGCGTGTCGATGAACTCGTACTCCGAATACGCCGACTGCCAGAGCAGGAAATTTGAGATCCGCGCCTCGCCGCTGGTGCGGATCACCAGGTCGGGATCGGGCAGGAAACAGGTATCAAGGTAGCGCGGCAGGGTCTCGTCACCCACATCGCGCGGTGACAGGCGCCCGGCGGCCACGTCCTGGGCCAGGCGGCTAGTGGCACGGGCCACCTCGTCACGGCCGCCGTAGTTGATGGCCACGGTCAGGTGGACATTGTCGTTGTCGGCGGTCAGAAGCTCCAGCTCGTCCATGAGCGCGACCAGCTTGTCGTCCAGCCGCACCCGGTCGCCAATGAAGCGCACGCGGACACCATTGCGCAGCAGATCCTGGGCTTCGCGTTCGATGAAGCCGCGGAAAAGTTTCATCAACCCGGCGACCTCGGCCTGGGTACGCTTCCAGTTTTCGGTGGAAAAGGCAAATATTGTCAGATACTTGACATTATTATCAGGGCAGGCCTCGACGATCTCGCGGACCCGCCGCGCGCCCGCCTGGTGACCGAAGAGCCGCGGCCGCCCCCGCATCTGCGCCCAGCGGCCGTTGCCGTCCATGATAATGGCCACGTGGCGCGGTCCCTCGGTCTCGATCTGCCTACCCATACGGGGCCTCCGTTCACTTCACAGCCACTGTTCCGCGCGGGCGGCGCCGCCCGCAGTCACGCGTCATGTCGTCACCAGCGGTGTCGCTCGAACCGCCGCGTGTCTGGCGCTCGAAGCCTTGCACCCGGACGAACACGCCCGGTCGGTGCGGGCGCATCCGGGGCTCCGCCGTTTGACGCCCCGATCGCTCCGCCGGAGCGATCGCCGGCCTTTGGCCGGTGCGGGCGTCAAACCTGCATGATCTCCGACTGTTTGTGCTCCAGCGCATCGTCCACCTGCTTGATGAAACTGTCCGTCATCTCTTGCACTTCCTGTTCCCAGAACTTCTGGTCATCCTCGGACAACCCGGCGGCCTTGGCCTTCTTGATACGGTCCATGCCCTCGCGGCGCACGTTGCGGATTGAGACGCGGGCGTTCTCGGCATAGGTGCCTGCGACCTTGCCCAGCTCGCGGCGCCGTTCCTCGTTCAACTCGGGGATGGGCAGCATGATGATCGTGCCGTTGAGCTGCGGATTGATGCCCAGCCCGCTCTGGCGGATGGCCTTCTCGACCTTGCCCACCATGGACTTGTCCCAGACGTTGATGGTGACCATGCGCGGCTCGGGCACATTGACGGTGCCCACCTGGTTGATCGGTGTCATCTGGCCATAGGCCTCGACCTGGACCGGCTCCAGCATCGAGGCCGAGGCCCGGCCAGTGCGCAGCGAGGCGAACTCGGTGCGCAGGTTGGCGATGGCCCCTTCCATGCGGCGGGTGAGGTCGTCGGTATCGAGAATGAAGTCGTCGGACATGAGGCTGCTCTCGGTCTTGAGTTTCGCCCCGCTATACAGGCAACGGCGGGGCCTTGTATAGTCACAGGGGCGGCGAAATCACTTGCGCAGCGGGGCCGCCTGCGTGGACGCAGGCGGCGGCGGGCGGCCGACCGCCCGCGCGCCTTTTCGCAAAGGCGCCTACCCCCCCACCTTCGTGCACTTGCCCTCGCCCGCAAGGATGCCGCGAAAACCGCCGGGTTCGTCCAGCGAGAAGACGATGATCGGCAGGTTGTTATCGCGCGCCAGGGCGATGGCGCTGGCATCCATGACGCCCAGGTGCTTTTGCAGCACCTCGTCGTAGGAAACGTGCTCGTAGCGTTCGGCATCGGCGTGTTTCACCGGGTCCTTGTCATAGACGCCGTCCACCTTGGTGCCCTTGAAGATGGCTTCGCAGTTCATCTCGTTGGCGCGCAGGGTCGCGGCGGTATCTGTGGTGAAATAGGGATTGCCGGTGCCGGCCGCGAAGATGCAGACGCGCTTCTTTTCCAGGTGGCGCACGGCGCGGCGGCGGATATAGGGCTCGGCCACCTCGTCCATGCGGATCGCCGAGATCACCCGGGTGTAGACCCCCAGCCCCTCGAGCGCGGACTGCATTGCCAGGGCGTTCATCACGGTGGCCAGCATCCCCATGTAATCCGCTGTGGTGCGTTCCATCCCCTGGGCACTGCCCTGCAGGCCCCGGAAGACATTGCCGCCGCCGATCACCATGCAGATCTCGACGCCCATCTCGTGAACCGACTGCACTTCGCGGGCGATCCGCTCGACCGTGGGCGGATGCAGCCCGTAGGACTGATCGCCCATCAGGGCCTCGCCCGAGATCTTCAGAAGGACCCTCTTGAACGCCGTTTTCCGGGTGTCTGACATCGGGGTCCCCTGCAATTGCTTTTCGTCGGCGCCAAAATGTCGGAAAACCCTGGCCTGTGCAATGGCAGGCCCGGTGGAAAGTGATGCTTGACCTCTCGACCATCGACCCGGCGCGTCCGGTGCTGATCCATGGTCCCACGGCCAGCGGCAAATCGGCGCTTGCGCTGCGCATCGCGCAGGCCCAGGGCGGGGTGATCGTCAATGCCGATGCGCTGCAGGTCTACCGGGGCTGGCCGCTGCTCTCGGCCCAGCCCGACGCCGAGGAACGCGCCGCCGCGCCACATGCCCTGTATGGCCACCTGCCCCATGACGCGGCCTATTCCGCGGGCGACTGGCTGCGCGACGTTGCCCCCTTTCTAACGGGGCCGACGCGCCCGATCATCGTCGGCGGAACGGGTCTGTATTTCATGGCACTGACCGAGGGGCTGGCCGAGATACCCCCGACCCCGTCCGCGGTGCGCCGGCAGGCCGACGCCCTGCCGCTGGAGACCCTGATCGCGACCCTGGACGCCGAGACCCGCGCCGGACTCGACCTGATGAATCGCGCCCGGGTCCAGCGCGCCTGGGAGGTTCAGCAGGCCACCGGCCGCTCGATCCGGGCCTGGCAGGCGGCGACCCCGCCGCCGCTGCTGCCCGTCGCGGAGGCGGTGCCGCTAGTGCTGGTGCCGGGGGTGGAC
>NZ_JBKOTX010000325.1:0-4123 GCF_047086965.1 Roseovarius halophilus (ex Wu et al. 2025)
GGGCGAGGGCGGATTGCAGGGCCACCGCGCCCAGGGTGGCAGCGCTGCCCGCCAACCGGTGCAGCCGTCCGCCGAGGTCGCCGGGCAGCGCCGGGTCGAGCGTGGCGAGTTCGGCCATCAACGCGTGACCATCGTCGAGGAACTCGGTCATCAGCGCGCGGACCTTTTCCTCGGGCAGGTCCGCGTGAAGCTGATCGAGGACGTCGCCCGCCAGTGCGCCGTCGACGCATACTGCCGGACGGCACGATGCCGCGCCCCCGGACAGCAGGTCGGCAAGCCGGCTGCGGCGCAACGGCTTGGCCTGTATGTCGTCGAACCCCGCGCCCGAGAGCCGGGCGTCGTCATCGGGGCGGAAATGGGCCGTCAGGCCGATGACGCGTGTTTTCGCGCAGGGGCCGCCCGTGCCGCGGATCCGGCGCGTGGCCTCGATCCCGTCCATCACGGGCATGGAGAGATCCATCAGAATGAGGTCGAAGTGCCGTGCGCCGGCAAGGTTCACGCCCTGTGCGCCGTCCGCGGCCAGAGCCACGTCGTGCCCGTCCTTTTCGAGCATGGCGTGCAGCACTTCCCGGTTGGTACCGTTGTCCTCGACGATCAGCACCGAGCATGCCGGACAGGGCGCCGCCGCCGGGGTCTTGTTTCCGGGCGCAGGGGGGGCGATCGCCGCGGCGGCGGAGGGCGGCAGGGGCAGGACGATCCAGAAAAGGCTGCCTTCGCCCTTGACGCTCTCGGCGCCGATGCGCCCGCCCATCAGTTCGACAAGGTGACGCGCGATGCCGAGCCCGAGGCCGGTGCCCTCGGTGCTCGGGCGCCCGGGGTCGTCCACGCGCACGAAATCGTCGAAGATCGTCGGCAGGTCCGCGTCCGAGATGCCGATGCCGGTATCGGCAATGCGGATCTCGACGTCGCCGGTGGGGCCGTCCGCCGACCTTAGCCGTACCACCTCGATGGTGATGTGGCCGTTGCGCGTGAACTTGACGGCGTTCGACAGCAGGTTGAGCAGCACCTGATGAAGCCGGTCCCTGTCGCCGTCGACCCGCCCCTCGGCCGTGTCCAGCCCCAGCAGGTCTATCTCGGTGCCGTTCGCGGCCGCCTCGGGCCGCTGGCCCTCGATCAGGGCATAGACAAGCGCCCCGAGATCGAAGCTGCCGGGCGTCACGCTGAGGTCGCGGCGATCGGCCTGCGCGATGTCGAGCGCGTCCTCGATCTGGGTGACGAGCAGTTGACCGGAGGACTTCATGATCCGGGCGTAGCGCGCCTGCTCGGGTCTCAGCCCGGTATCCTCGATCAGGTCGAGCGCGCCGAGAAGCCCGTTGAGGGGCGTGCGCATCTCGTGGCTGATCATGCCGAGGAAGCGCGCCTTGGCGCGGACGCCCGACAGGGCCTTTTCGCGGGCGTCGCGAATTTCGGCTTCGACCGCGACCCGGCGCGAGATGTCGCGGATGAAACAGACGCACACGTCCCGCCCGTCACGGCTGGACAGGTCCGCGGAGAGTTCCACCGGGAATTCCGTGCCATCGGCACGTCGCCCCTTGAGATCGCTGCGGTGAGCGGGGCTTTGCGGGCCGGCCTTCACGATGCCGTCGGGGGTCAGCGGCGTCCAGCCACCACCGGCGGCCGGGCGTCCGAGCAGGTCGGATATCCGGCGCATGCCATCGAGGCGGGCATCCGGGCCGCCGAACATCCGGTGCGCGACGGCGTTGGCGTCGACGATGCGCCCGTCCGTTTCGGTGACGAGGATGGCATCCCGCGAGGTGTTGAGGATCGCCGCGAGCCGGTCGAGCGTCGTCCGGTTCTCCTTGGCGCGGTCCCTGTGGACGTGGTAGAGCCGCTGGAGCAGAAGCAGCAGCGACAGCAGCGCGGCCAGCAAGACAAGGTTCAGCGTCGCGAGCTGGACCATTTTCGACGTCAGCGTGTCACGCTCGGCATCGGTGCGGGCGGCGTCAATGCTGATGCCGCGACTGGACAGGTTGCGGATGGGCTGCGTCAGCGCGTCGAGCGTGCGGCCGATCCGGGGCGTCGCGTCGCGCAGGACGGGATCGGGCGCGTCGATCATCGGGATCATCCGGTCGAGCGCGGCGCGTATCTGTCGCAGGTCGATCTCGGCCCGGGTTCCCGTCAGTTCCTCGCGGTAAACGCGGCCGTTGCGCAGCGTTTCCACGCGGCTGTAGAACACGTCGAAGCGGCGGCGTATCTCGGGCGGGTCCGCATCCTCGACCGCGAGGATCAGCTTGACCTGATCGACCTCGAGCTGGGCCATGCTCCATTCGACGTTGTCGCGATCCGCGCTGCCGTAGGCGTCGAGCTGGAAAAAGACCTGCAGGGTCAGGGCGACCGTCGCCAGCAGGCATACGGCCGACAGCGCGGTGAAGGCAGCCAGTTGAACATGACTGCGCATCAGTTTCCCAAGGGTCCGGTTGAGCAGGTTTCGGGCGGTCATGGCCACGGTTCCGTGTCGAAGATCCGCCCTGATTAACGCGAGACGACGATGCGGTCCAGTTGCCAGATGCTGCGGGTGTAGATCGTCTCGCGGCGAAGGTCCGGATCGGAGTCGTAATCGAAGACCACCCAGAGCGGCCCCTTTTGCCGGCGCGACATGGGCGCGCCGTTGCGTTCATACGCCACGAGTGCCCCATCGGCCCTGATTTCCGAGAGGGGAACGAAGACCCTGTAGTCGTTTATCGCATGCAGGGCCAGTTCGACGCCATCCGCCGCGTTTTGACCCGATGCGATGTCGTGCGCTTCCAGCAGGTCGTGAAGCCGGACACCGGTAAAACGCTGGACGCCGGCCGTCCAGATCGTGGGGGTTTCGAAGGAGGCGGCTGGCAGGGCCTTGAGATCCGGCAGGCTCAGTTCCACGCGGTTGTCCCGGCCGCCAGAGCCCGGCCATTCGAGGGTCAGCAGCGTGCGACCCGGTCCGGATGTGCTGTCCGCCGCCTTGATGTGGGGGGCGGGGAACAGGCAAGATGTCGCCAGAAGGCAAATGCCAAAGAGACGGAGAGGGTAAAAGAACATTGCAAAACCTTTACGGGCACGGCCAGTCGTGACGGCCCTGCGATAAAAATCCATACCCCTATTCAGGCGTATAGGTTGGGGTTAAGATACAAAGTGTAGTACGTGACTTGAAACGCGACACGGGTAATATTCCGAGGTACCAAGTTGAGGGTGACGTTCGCACGTTCGGTATCGCATGTAGGAGATCCGCTTTCGGTTGCATGATGGCCCGCCGAGCGCGATAGAGCTGAGATGAAAAGGCTTCTGTTAGCCGACGATCATGACCTCGTTCGTGAAACAATCGCCGAGTACCTGCGTCAGCAGGGCGGCTTCGACGTGGTCGCGACCAGCAGTCTGGACGAGGCCCTGCGCCTTCAACAGTCGCGGGGGCCGTTCGATATCGTGCTGCTCGACTACGCGATGCCGGGTATGGACACGCTTTCCGGGCTGGCGCGGATGAAGGCCCAGGCGTCATGCCCGGTGGCGATCCTTTCCGGGACAGCGCCGCCCGAGGTGGCGCGGCGTGCGCTAGGTGCCGGCGCCGCGGGTTTCCTGCCCAAGACGCTTGCCCCCGACACGCTGATCGCGGCGGTTCGGCACATGTTGACCGGCGAAACGTACACGCCGCTCGAATTCCTCGAGACGGGCAAGCAGGAAACCGCCCCGGTCAGCCTGACCCCGCGGGAGATGGATGTGCTGCGGGGCATTTCCGAGGGCAAGTCGAACAAGGAAATCGCGCGGGACCTCGACATTCAGGAAGTCACGGTCAAGCTGCATCTCAAGACGTTGTCGCGCAAGCTGGGCGCCCGCAACCGCACCCATGCGGCGATGCTGGCGCGCGACATGGGGCTGGCCTGAAACTCAAGGTCGTGTACCGGCGGGGCGCTTCACAGCGCGGCAGGGCCCGGCGCGACGCGACCCCTGATCAACTTGCCCGATCTGCCGTGTGGGGGCCGGCGATGACAATGGTCGCCGCGCCTTGAGGCACCGCGTCAGATCGCGCACCGCGGCCGCAACGGGCCCTGTCGGACGCCTTCGTCGGTTTCCGTATCGGCCATGACGAAACCTCCATGATTGTTCGGAAGGCACTATAGACCGTCAGAGGCTAACCGATTGTTAAGTCTGATCG
>NZ_JBKOTX010000326.1:0-4089 GCF_047086965.1 Roseovarius halophilus (ex Wu et al. 2025)
GCTGGTCGAGATTGACGAAAAATGGGCCTCCGAAACGAAGGCCTACATCAAATGGGAATGCCAGGATGCATGACCCGCTCTCAGCAGAATTTCCAGACCGCTGGGTATTCCACGGCATGTGGCCACCTGTTCCAGCAGCGCGCCCGACTGCAGATGCCGCTCAGGGCGGAAAATACTTGCTCAGCGGTTGGATTCAGGTGATCTTCACGTCAGGCGGGAGGCCACTTGGGGAATGTCGACTAAGGTCGAGAGCATTGCTTAAAGATAACGCAACAGGGAGAACGCAATGAAAGACACGATGAAATACGTACGAGCTCTTGCGACAGGAGCCGCGCTGACAGTGGGCCTGGCAGGCGCGACGATCGCGCAGGATGTCAAATTCTTTACCATCGGTACGGGCGGCACGGCCTATACCTATTACCCTGTTGGCGGTGTAATCGCCAACGCCATTTCCAAACCGCCGGGATCGCGCCCTTGCGAAGAAGGCGGAAGCTGCGGCGTCGACGGCCTGATCGCCTCCGCAGTGTCGTCGCGAGGGTCGGTCGACAACGTCAATGCCATCGTCTCGGGGCTGCGCAATTCGGGCTTCGCGCAATCTGACGTCGCCTATTGGGCCTACACCGGCACCGGCACCATGGAGGGGCAGCCACCGGCGGAAAACCTGCGCACGATTGCGGCCCTTTTCGAAGAGCATATACATCTGGTTGCAAAGGCTGACAGTGGCATAGACAGCGTCGCTGACTTGGAGGGCAAGCGCGTGTCGCTGGATGAGCCGGGTTCGGGTACATACGTCGACGCGGGTCTGATCCTTGAGGCCAACGGCCTTTCCATCGATGACGTGACCGCCGAGGCGCTCAAGGGAAATGCGGCCTCGGACGCGCTGCGCAATGGTCGGATCGATGCGTTTTTTGCGGTCGCCGGATACCCGACGGGGTCGCTGGTTGAACTGGCCTCTGCTGAGGATATCAAACTGGTTCCCATTTCCGGGGAGGGTGCAGATGCGCTGACCGAGGAATATGGCTTCTTTGCTCAGAGCGATATCCCAGCGGGCACCTATGAAGGTATCGAAGCCACACCGACTGTTGCGGTGGGCGCGCAATGGTTCACATCTGCCGAGGAAGACGAGGAGTTGATTTATCAGATCACCAAGGCGTTGTGGAACGAAAATTCGCGGAAGCTGCTGGATGTCGGCCACGCCAAGGGCAAAACCATCACACTGGAAACGGCGCTTAATGGCGTCGGTGTGCCGCTGCACGCAGGCGCCGAACGGTTTTATCGCGAGGCCGGCCTGCTGGAGTAATCCCGGCGCAGTCGTGATGTCCCCCCGGCCGCCTCCTGGGCGGCCGGGTTTTCTTCTTGAAGACCCTCAGCATGCGTGGACCCAGCCATGTCGCAGTATGATCCCGACCATGAACTGACCCCGGACGAACTGCACGAAATCGAACGCAAATTCGATCCGGAACTGATGTTTCGCCCGACTGGTCGGTCGATCAGTATAGGTATCAGCATTGCACTTGTCGCGATGTCAGCCTATCACTTCTACGCATCCGGCTTTGGATTGGTGCGCGAGCTTCTGCATCGTGGGATTCACCTGTCATTTGTGTTGGGGCTTGTGTTTCTGCTTTTTGCTTGGCGTCGGTCGCTAAGCACCGCGACACCAGCACCCGCATGGTACCGGATCAGCGGTGTGCCGGTCGTCGATATTCTGCTGGCGTGTCTGGCGGTAGCCGCATCGCTTTACCTGCCGCTTCTACCTCCCGAGGTAGTATCGATCCGCGTCGGCAACCCTTCCTCGTTCGATGTCATCATGGGCACTGCGCTTTTGCTGCTGACACTTGAGGCCACGCGGCGATCGGTGGGGACCACGCTGCCCCTCATCGCGCTTGTCTTCGTTGCCTTCGCGCTCTTTGGCCCTTGGGCGCCCGGCGCGCTGAAACATGGTGGGGTCGCATGGCAAGGGCTGATCAATCACCTATACATGACCAATCAGGGGATTTACGGCATCGCTATCGGCGTTATGGCGCAGTACGTGTTCCTGTTCATCCTTTTCGGCGTTCTGGCCACACGCATCGGGTTGGGGCAGTTGTTCATCGACCTGGCGATGGTGATTGCGGGGCGCTATGCAGGAGGCCCCGCCAAGGTCGCCATTTTCTCCTCTGCCTTCATGGGGACGATTTCAGGCTCAAGCATCGCCAACACGGTGACGACGGGTGCTCTTACCATTCCGGCAATGAAGAAGGTGGGCTACCCGCCGCATTTCTCGGGCGCGGTCGAGGCGACCTCGTCCACCGGCGGGCAGATCACACCGCCCATTCTGGGGGCTGCTGCCTTCATCATGGTGGAGTACCTGGAAATTCCTCTTCGTGACGTGCTGGCCGCAGCCCTTTTCCCGGCGTTGCTGCATTATTTCGGCATCTTTATAATGGTGCATCTTGAAGCGCGCAAACTCGGGCTTCGCGGTTTGCGGGCCGAGGAGTTGCCCAAGGCTGGGCTGGTTCTGCGCCAGCACTGGCTGTCTGTCATCCCGCTTATCGTTCTGGTCTATATGATCCTGACTGGCAAAACCCCGGATTTTGCCGCCGTCTACGGTATCATCGCCTGCGTCGTCGTCGGGTTTCTCAATCCGGTCAATCGCCTCACCCTCCATGATCTGTGGGTGGCTCTGGCTGATGGCGCGCGAAATACACTGGCCGTGGGTGCAGCGGCGGCGACTGTTGGCATCGTTGTGGGCGTGGTGACGCTGACCGGCGTCGGGTTCCGGCTAGGCTATGTCGTAGTCCAGACCGCCACGGATATCGGCAACGTGATCGGAGGTATCTGGCCGCTGAGCATTTACACTGTCGGTCAATGGACGCTGTTCTTTTCGCTTATCCTGATTGCGCTGGCCTGCATCATCATGGGGGCGGGTATTCCAACCACGGCGACCTACATCATTCTCGTTGCGGTGGCGGCACCAGCTTTGGGTTTGCTGGAGGTAGAACCGGTCGTCGCGCATTTCTTTGTGTTCTACTATGGGGTGCTGGCTGATATCACGCCGCCCGTGGCGCTTGCAGCCTATGCGGCCGCCGGCATAGCCGGGGCCAACCCCTTCAAGACCGGAAATACTGCATTTCGATTAGGCATCGCAAAAGCCCTCGTGCCTTTCGTGTTTGTCTATTCTCCCGCGCTATTGATCATAACGGACGATTTCACGTGGACTGCCTTCGCAGTAACACTGAGCGGCTCAATGATGGGTATCGCCGGGCTGGGAGTAGCCTTCTCCGGATTTTTCCTGACGCACATGAGCCGGCTTGAACGCTGGTGGGTCGGCCTCGTTTCCCTGTTTTTCATCGCGCCAGGTTTGACCACGATGGCGCTGGGCGCTTTACTGTGGTCACCGGTGGTCATTTTGCAGTTCGGCAAGCGCTTGAAAGAGGTATAGCTGGGTTCGGTGCTTGGAAGCGAGATCTCCGCCACCCGTGACGGCCCCAAAGCCGCCACGCAAAAGGCCGTCTTTTGATGTTCGGCGTACCACAGCGCTTGCTTGAAATAGCCACTGATTTTAACTGTTGAGCGGGCCACAGGTAGGGCTCCCTGCAGGGTCACAGAGACTATACTTTCGTGCTCCTCATGGATATGAATGGCAGGTGACGGTCTTGTCTGCATACACGATGCTGCAACTGCACGCAGCCGCCCCCAGCGCTCCGGCGGGGACATGCGGCGAAAGCGAAAACAGCCTTGCGGCTCCAGCGAACGGCCAGAAGTCCCGCACCCCCAGACACCGCCCCACCAAACCCCGCCGCACGCAACCTCATCCGATCACCTCCACCACCGGCACTACCACCTCGCTTGCCCCGACCCCGTGACGGATCTCCACTTAGTGGCCTTGTCATCTTCGGTAAAGTTGCGCAGGAACCAGGCATTGTGCTGTTGGATAGCGAGGGGAAGCTCGGGCAATATAACCTGGAGAGGTTGTCAAGGTTGACGGTTGTCTGACGTCAGCGCCTTTGGTGGGTATTCCACGGCATGTGGCCACCTGTTCCACGCGCATGTGGCCAGTCATTCCATGACATGTGGCCACCCCCGTGAGGTGATCTGCGAGGCGGTTTC
>NZ_JBKOTX010000327.1:0-4081 GCF_047086965.1 Roseovarius halophilus (ex Wu et al. 2025)
GTTGCGCCGGGTGGTGGATTTCGCGGTGGTCGAGGGCGGCGGCCGCATCTCGCGCGAGCTGGCCGACGACGCGCTGACCCGTCTGGGCGTGGACGGGCTGGGCCTCGACGGGGCCGACCGGCGCTACCTCAGCCTGATCGCCGAGGCGTATCAGGGCGGCCCGGTCGGCATCGAGACGATCAGCGCCGCGCTGTCGGAATCGCGCGACGCGCTGGAGGAGGTGATCGAGCCCTACCTGCTGCAACAGGGCCTGATCCAGCGCACGCCGCGCGGCCGCATGCTGGCGCAGGGCGGCTGGCGCCATCTGGGGCTGGCCCCGCCCCGCCCGCCGGGCCAGAGCGACCTTTTCGAAGGCGGATCATGACGCTCGCGGATTTCGAGCCGCTGACGCCGGCCGAACAGGCGGTGATCGCCGGGCTGGGCACCGGCCACGTGACGGTGCTGGGCGACGGAGACATGCCAGGTGAGGACGCAGGCGACGACCGCCGCGTGCGCGCCATCCTGATCCGCTGGCTCGCCCTCGGCGCACCGGGGGACAAGGCTGTGCGGCTGCACGAACACGGCCTCCAAATCGCCGGTGCGCTGGTGGTCAGTGATGGGCGGCGCGATCCCGCCTTGAAGGGCTCCACACCGGGCCTCGACCTCGAAGGCTGCCGGCTCGACAAAGACCTCAAACTTTTGAGCTCCCGGTTCGAGGACAGGCCTGTGCTGCGCGGGGCCAAGCTCGACACGCTGAACCTGCAGGGGTCGCACTTCCCAGGCCTTTTTGCCGATCGGCTGGAGGCGCGGGGCAACGTGTTCCTGCACGGGGTGCAGGCCACGGGCGAGGTGCGGCTTCTTGGCGCGCGGATCGGCGGCGATTTGGACTGCGTGGGCGGGCGGTTCCAGAACCCGCATGAATTGGAAAAGGAAAAGATTAATAGCGGTTCGACGGGTAAGGCGCTAATCGCCGACGGGCTGGCGGTGCGTGGCAGCGTCTTCTTGCGCGGGGTGGAGACCAAGGGCGCGGTGCGACTGGTCGGCGCGCGGATCGGCGGTAATCTGGAGTGTGATGGCGGCCGGTTCGAGAACCTGGGCGGCAAGGCGCTAAGCGCCGACGGAGCGCGCGTGGGTGGTACCCTGTTCTGGCGTAATGGGAGTACAGCTATCGGCGCGCTCGACCTGACGGCGACAGAGTTCGGGAGCATCTGCGACGACCCTGCCTGCTGGCCGGAGCCGGGTGACCTGCTGCTCGACCGTTGTCGCTATGGTGCCTTCACGGGCCGCGGAATCAGCGCGGCGGAGCGCATCCGATGGCTCGACTTGCAAGACCCGGCGCGGTTCGGCAAGGAGTTCTGGCCACAGCCCTGGGAGCACTGCGCGCAGGTTTTGCGCGAGATGGGCCATCCGGAAGACGCGCGCGAGGTGCTGATCGCCAAGGAAAAGCGGCAGCGCCGGGCGCGGCGGGCGCGGTTGCGGCGCGAGGTGGCCGGTACATGGCGCCACGCGGGTATCCCCCTGCAGGTCGGGCTTGATTGGCTCCTCGGCGCCCTCATCGCCTATGGTCACAAGCCCCTGCGGGCGCTTGGCTGGCTGGCGGGGATGTGGCTGTTTGGTGCGGTGCTGTTCGGCATCGCCCATGACGATGGCGGCTTCAAGCCCAACAACGCCTTCATCCTGAGCAAACCGGAATGGGCGCAGTGCGCACCGGGCGGCGAGAGACGGGGCGATCAGCCCTCGACTCTCGCCTGCTATCTCGACCAGCCCGAGGCGGCGGGGTATCCTGAGTTCAACGCCGCGCTCTATTCGCTCGACACGCTGGTGCCGGTGGTCGATCTGGAGGTGCAGGATTACTGGGTGCCCGACGAAAGGACGGCCCGCTGGGCGCGGATCTACCTGTGGGGGCACATCGCCATGGGCTGGTTTCTTGCCCTGCTGGCGGTCGCCGGGTTCTCGGGGCTGATCGACACCCGCGCCACACATGACAGGAAAGGACTGCCCGCATGACCCACCGTTTCACCGTCCGCGTCCATTACGAGGATACCGACATGGGCGGTATCGTCTATCACGCCAATTACCTGAAATTCATCGAGCGCGCCCGGAGCGACTGGGTGCGGGGGCTGGGCCTTGACCAGAACGCCATGCGCGACGCGCAGGGCGTGGTCTTTGCCGTGCGACGCGTCGAGGCCGATTATCACCTGCCCGCCCGCTACGACGACGAGCTGGAGGTGCTGACCGAGACGCGCACCGTCAGCGGCGCCCGGCTGGTGATGAGCCAGCAGGTTCTGCGCGACGGCGCGCTGCTGTTCGCCGCCGAGGTGACGATCGTGTGCATCACGCTGACGGGCCAGCCCGCGCGCCTGCCGGCAAATATCCGCCAGATGGTGCACTGACAGCCACGATTTCCGCGCCGGGACACGTGGTTGTGTTGGCTTTCCCCTGTCATTTGCGATAGTTTGGGGCGCAACAAGGCCCGGCAAACGGGCCGCACAACAACGAGCAGGCAGATGGAAGCAGAAACCCTCGCACTGGCGCAGGAGATGGATTTCTCCCTGTGGGCGCTGTTCGCGCGCGCAACCCTGATCGTGAAGATCGTCATGCTGATGCTCGTCGTGGCGTCGTTCTGGGCGTGGTCGATCATCATCCAGAAACTGATCGTCTACCGCGCCGCCCGGCGCGAGGCCGACGCGTTCGACGCGCGTTTCTGGTCGGGCGAGCCGCTGGACGAGCTGTTCGACGAGATCGGGCCGGACCCGGACGGGCGGGCCGAGCGGATCTTTGCCGCGGGCATGACCGAATGGCGGCGCAGCCACCGGCAGGACGGGGCACTGATCGCCGGGGCCGCGCCGCGCATCGACCGCAGCATGGACGTGGCCATCGCCAAGGAGGCCGAGGGCCTGCGCGGCGGGCTGTCGGTGCTGGCCACGGTGGGCTCGACGGCGCCCTTCATCGGGCTGTTCGGCACGGTCTGGGGCATCATGAATGCCTTCATCGAGATCGCCGAGCAGCAGAACACCAACCTTGCCGTCGTGGCGCCGGGCATCGCCGAGGCGTTGCTGGCCACCGGGCTGGGCCTGCTGGCGGCGATCCCGGCGGTGGTGTTCTACAACAAGCTGAGCGCGGATTCCGACCGCATCATCGCCGGGTACGAGGCGTTCGCCGACGAGTTCTCGACCATCCTCAGCCGGCAACTGGACAGCTAGGCCATGGGCGGCGGGGTGATCCAGGGCACGGAAGGGGGCGGGCGCCGCCGGCGTGGACGCGGACGCACGCGCCCCATGGCCGAGATCAACGTCACGCCCTTCGTGGACGTGATGCTGGTGCTTCTGATCATCTTCATGGTCGCCGCGCCGCTGATGGTCGTCGGGGTGCCGGTGCAGCTGCCCGAAACGGCGGCGAACGCGCTGCCGGGTGAAGACGAGGAGCCGCTGACGGTGACGGTCACCGCCGAGGGGGCGGTGACGATCCAGGCGACCGAGGTGCCGCGCGCGGAACTCGTGGCGCGGTTGCGCGCCATCGCGGCCGAGCGCGACAGCGCGCGTGTCTACCTGCGGGCCGATGGCCGGGTGCCGTATTCCGAGGTGATGCAGGTGATGGGGGCGCTCAATCGCGGGGGATTTGGCGATATCGGGCTTGTCACCGATACCGGCGGTCCGCGCCTCGACGAGACGGACGGCTGACGGCCCCGACCATGAATACCGGTCAGATCATATCCGGGGTGGCCCATCTGGGCCTGATCGGCTGGGCGGTCCTTGGCGGCATGTTCTCTGCGGACGAGCCGGCTTTCGAGGTGACGGAGGTCACCGCGATCTCGGCGGAGGAATTCGCGGCCCTGACAGCGCGGCAAAGCGCCCCCGGCGCGGTGGCCGCGGTCGATACGCCCGAACCGCCCAGCGAAGGCGCGGCGCCGGCGATGCGGTCGCGAAGCGACGCGGCCGTTGCCAAGGACCAGCCGCCCGAGACCGTCACACCGGCCCCCGAGACCGCGCCGGAACGGCCCGAGACCGCGCCGCCGGCGCCTGCCGAGGTCGAGGATACGCCGCCCGAGATGGCGCAGCCGTCGGAGGACGTGGCGGTGATGGTGCCCGAGCGGGCCGAGCAG
>NZ_JBKOTX010000328.1:0-3956 GCF_047086965.1 Roseovarius halophilus (ex Wu et al. 2025)
TTGAGGTCTACGCGCCGGACGCGCCTACCGGACGCACAAAATGTAGGGCCCGCTCAAGCCTCGATGACCCAGGCAACCCACACAAATCGAGAAGGGACCTCTTTTCATGAAGATCTATAAAGAAATATGGGGCACCAGTGAATGGTTTGACCATGTAACCTGCCTCCTATTGCTTGAGTTACTCAAATCTAATGAACAAAATTGTTGTCAATTAAAGCGAGTCTCGGTAAAGAATTAAATAGCGGCAAAGCTTTCCTTAAAAGAAGCGGAAACACTTAAATGTAGCAATTACATCTACCAGATTACTCCCTTCACTATTCTAGCCGGTTCCTCAATTCAACCCCGTACGACCACATTTGGCTGCGCCAAACGTTTACCCGCACCCGCCCTCGAAATGGCCAGTCTCAGCTGTCCATTTTAAGGGCGTTAATGAACGCCTCCTGCGGGATGTCCACCTTCCCGAACTGGCGCATCTTCTTCTTACCAGCCTTCTGCTTGTCCAGCAACTTGCGCTTGCGCGAGGCGTCGCCGCCGTAGCATTTCGCCGTCACGTCCTTGCGCATGGCCGAGAGCGTCTCGCGGGCGATGACCTTGCCGCCGATGGCCGCCTGGATCGGGATCTTGAACATGTGGCGCGGGATCAGGTCCTTGAGTTTCTCGCACATGGCCCGGCCGCGCATCTCGGCGCGGTCACGGTGGACCATCATCGACAGCGCGTCCACGGGCTCGTCATTCACCAGGATCTGCATCTTGGCGAGGTTGTCCTCGCGATACCCGGTCAACTGGTAGTCGAAGCTGGCATAGCCCTTCGTCACCGATTTCAGCCGGTCGTAGAAATCGAAGACCACCTCGTTGAGCGGCAGGTCATAGACCACCATGGCGCGGGAGCCGGCATAGCTGAGGTCGTTCTGTATCCCGCGCCGGTCCTGGCAGAGCTTGAGCACATCACCCAGGTAATCGTCGGGGACAAGGATGGTGGCCTTGATGCGCGGCTCTTCCACGTGGGCGACATGGGCCAGGTCGGGCATGTCGGCGGGGTTGTGCAACTCCTCGCAGGTGCCGTCCTTCATGTAGACATGATAGACGACGGACGGGGCCGTGGTGATCAGCTCGATATCGTATTCACGCTCGATCCGGTCGCGGATGACCTCGAGGTGCAGCAGCCCGAGAAAGCCGCAGCGAAAGCCGAAGCCCAGCGCGGCCGAGCTTTCCATCTCGTAGGAGAACGAGGCATCGTTGAGCGCCAGCTTGTCGATGGCCTCGCGCAGGTCCTCGAACTGGGCGGTGTCCACGGGGAACAGCCCGCAGAACACCACCGGCTGGGCGGGCTTGAAGCCGGGCCAGGCGGTGTCGCAGGGCCGCTTGTCGTGGGTGATGGTGTCGCCGACGCGGGTGTCGCGCACCTGCTTGATCGAGGCGGTCAGAAAGCCGATCTCGCCCGGGGCCAGGTCGTCCACCGTCTGCATGGCGGGCTTGAAGACGCCGATGCGGTCCACCTGATGGACGGTGCCGTTCTGCATGAAGCGGATGCGCTCGCCCTTTTTCAGAACCCCGTCGCGGATGCGCACCAGCACGATGACCCCGAGGTAGGGGTCGTACCAGCTGTCCACCAGCATGGCCTTGAGCGGCGCGTCGCGCGTCCCCTCGGGCGGCGGCAGATGGGTGATGATGGCCTCGAGCACATCGCGGATGCCCTCGCCCGACTTGGCCGAAACGGGGATCGCGCCGCTGGCGTCGATGCCGATCACATCCTCGACCTGTTCGGCGACGCGGTCGATGTCGGAGGCGGGCAGGTCGATCTTGTTGAAGACGGGGATCAACTCGTGATCCGCGTCGATGGCCTGGTAGACATTGGCCAGGGTCTGGGCCTCGACGCCCTGGGTGCTGTCCACCACCAGCAGCGAGCCCTCGACCGCGCGCATGGAGCGGCTGACCTCATAGGCGAAATCGACGTGGCCCGGCGTGTCGATGAGGTTGAGCACGTAGTGCTGCCCGTCCAGCGCGTCGTATTCGATGCGCACGGTGTTGGCCTTGATGGTGATGCCGCGCTCGCGCTCGATGTCCATGGCGTCGAGCAACTGTTCCTTCATGTCGCGATCGGGCACCGTGTTGGTGGCCTGGATCAGCCGGTCGGCAAGGGTCGATTTCCCGTGGTCGATATGCGCGACGATCGAGAAATTGCGGATATGGGTCAGGTCGGTCATGTGCCCCGATATGTCGGGGTTTGCGGGCTTTGGCAATGGGGCATGGCGCGCGCGGACGGTGCGGGCGCCGGGGCTGTACTGTGACCCTTATGGGGATACGGCAGGCAGGGTGTCAGCACCGGGCCGGACAACGCAAGCCGCGCGACGGCCAGACCGCGGGGTGGCGATCAGCCCGCCGAGCCGCGCACTTTATCCCTGCCAAATCCGCAAGAGCGTGGATCGGCGCGCCACCCCCCCCCAAATCGCCAGCCCGTGCGGGCGGTCTGGCGAGGGGCCGGGCACCTGCGGTGCCATTCCGGCCCCGGGCGACAGTGAATGACGGCAGCCAGCCCAGGGCGGATATTGAGAGCAAGTCGCGCGATGGCCAGCCCGCAGGATGGCGATCGGCCCTTTGAGCGAGGCATTTTATCCGACCAAATCCGCAAAACATCCGAACGGCGTGCCAAGCCCCACCAAATCGCCAGCCCGGGGGGGCGGTCTGGCGATCGCGCGGCGCCTTCGGCGCTATTCGCGCGGATAAGGGGGTCGATGACAGCTCTGACCCTGCATAGGGGGCATCGGGAAACAGCTATGAATTTGCAGCCCCCCCTCCCTGCGCAAAGCAGCCACTCACGCCCTCGCCCCGCACGTCGCCTCAGGCATTGGAATTGAACGGCGGGTCGAGGTAGACCAGATCGACGAAGCCGTCCGGCATGGCGCGCAGCACGTCCAGTTTGTCGCCATAGAACAGGTGGTTGCCCGTGGAAAGGTCGGTCATGCGCGCGGGCTCCTGTCTGGTGGCGGGCCGGTTTCGGGGGCACCTTGTCCCGCCCCGGTCTGGCCCGGGGCCGGTCAAGGCACAGTTTAGGCCCGCGCGCCGGCGGGATGCAATGGCGCGTCGCCGGGGCCGCGTCAGGACCGCCCGCCCATGATCTCGCGCGCGATGTCGCGGGCGATGGGGGCAGCTTCGGCCGCCGTCATCCCGGCGCGAAACCTGTCGTCGTAGAGCATCCGCAGCAGCAACTCGTCGTGGCGGGTCAGCAGGGCGAATTCCTCGTCATCGTTGAAGATCGAGGGGCGCGCCCGGGGGCTGTCGTTGGCCAACCCCAGCCCCTGGGCGATTTCCTCGTGAATGCAGGCGCGGCGCATCAGGTCGGGGTGTTCGCCGCGAATAAGCGCCACCGCCCGGTCGTAGCCCGGCCCGCCGCGGGCGGAACTGGCCAGCACCAGGCAGAAGGTCTCGCGCGGCGGGTCGGTAACGGCGCGCAGGGTGGCCCCGGACAGGCCCGGCATGAGGGCGCGCAGGCGGGTGGCGTCCGCATCCCTGTCGTCCTCGTTGAGGATCAGGACATGGAAGTTCGGGTCGCTGTCGGTCAGCGAGATTCGCAACCCCGAAACCCGCGACAGCCGGGCGACGTAGTCGCCAATGGTGGCGCGGTCGTCCCGGCGCTGGGCCTGCGGGATGGTGTCGCCGAATTCCACGGACATGCGCACGGGCTGCTCCCAGCGGCGCAGGCGGCTGACGTTGGCCTGGGCGCGCAGCCTGCCGCCGGTGTCGAGGTATTCGTTGAACAGCGCGATGCGCACGAAGTTGCGCGCCAGCATGCTGTCGGTGAAGGGGGTATCCGGCCCGCCGCCGTCGGTGCGCAGCAGGCCCTGCGCGTCCAGATCGTCCTGCACGCGCCGGTAATAGCGGCGCAGGGCGCGGCTTTCGGGCGACAGTGCGGGCGTCTCGGGGGCCTCGGGGCGCGCCTCTGGCGGGGTGGCGGGCGC
>NZ_JBKOTX010000329.1:0-3948 GCF_047086965.1 Roseovarius halophilus (ex Wu et al. 2025)
GGCGGTGGCGAACGCGTCGGACAGGTCGCCGTCGGGCCACAGAACGGGGATGATGCCCTCGGCCCGCAGGGTGTCGGCCTTTTCCGCGCTGCGTGTCGTCAACGCCGCGGCCGCGTCGATCTCGGGCGCGAGATAGCGGTCGGCCTCCAGCGCGGGCACGACATCCCGCAGCCGCGCGATCGCCCGGCGGAGCGGCGCGCTCGTCTTGAGCGGCGCGCGGAACTCGACCCCTTGCGCACCGCAGATCGCCTCGACCCCGAGGACGGTGTTGAGGTTCGCGTTCATCCGTGCAAGCCGTCGGGCGGCGTGGGCCGCCATGCTGACGTGATCCTCCTGGTTGGCCGAGGTGGGCGTTGAATCGGTCGTGCAGGGATTGGCCAGGTGCTTGTTCTCGCTCATCAGCGCGGCGGTCGTCACCTCGGCGATCATCAGCCCCGAGTTCAACCCCGGCTCCGGCGTCAGGAACGGCGGCAGGTCGAAGCTCAGCGTGGGGTCCACCATCAGGGCCACGCGGCGCTGCGCGATGGCGCCGATCTCGGCCACGGCCATGGCGATCTGGTCGGCCGCGAAGCCCACCGGTTCGGCATGGAAGTTGCCGCCCGACACGATGCGCCCCTCCTCGACCAGCACCAGCGGGTTGTCGGTGACGGCGTTGGCCTCGATTTCCAGTACCTCCCCCGCCCGGCGCAGCAGGTCGATGGCGGCGCCCGTCACCTGCGCGTGGCAGCGGATGCAATAGGGATCCTGCACGCGGCTGTCGCCGTCGCGGTGGCTTTCGCGGATCTCGCTGCCCGCCATCAGCCCCGCCTGCGCGCGCGCGGCAGTGATCTGCCCCCGGTGGCCGCGCAGGGTGTGGATGGCCCCGACAAGCGGCGCGGTCGATCCCATGATCGCGTCGGTCGACAGGCTGGCCGTCACCATCGCGCCCCGGGCATTGCGCCACGCCTCCCACAGCCCGGTGAGCGCGCAGGCCGTGGAAAATTGCGTTCCGTTGATCAATGCCAGGCCTTCCTTGGGGCCCAGCGTGATGGGGGTGAGCCCCGCCCGCGCGAGGGCCTCGCCACCGGGCAGGCGGGAGCCGTCATGCATCGCCTCGCCCGCGCCGATCATCACGGCGGCCATGTGCGCCAGCGGGGCGAGGTCCCCCGACGCCCCGACGGAACCCTGCGCGGGAATGACGGGGGTCACGTCGGCGGCCAGCATGTGCTCGATCAGGTCGATCGTGGCCCAGCGCACGCCCGAGGCGCCGCGCCCCAGCGACAGCAGCTTGAGCGCCATCATCAGCCGGGTCGTGGCGCTGTCCATCGCCTCGCCCACGCCGCAGCAATGGCTCAGGATCAGGTTGCGTTGCAGCTGCGCGGTCTGTTCGGGCGGTATCTTGACGCTGGCCAGCTTGCCGAACCCTGTATTGACGCCATAGACAGCTTCCTCGCCCGCGGCGGCGCGGCGCACCAGTGCCTCGGCGGCCTCCACGGCCGGTTTCACGGCGCGGTCCAGCGTGGCGGCATGGCCCTCGCGCCAGAGCGTTTCCAGTTGCGCCAGCGTGGCGCTGCCGGGGGTAAGGCTCACGGTCATCCCTTGCCTCCGAAAATGCGGCGGTGAAGCGGGTTGAACCCGATGCGGTAGGCCAGCTCGGCGGGTTGCGCGACGTCCCAGACGGCAAGGTCGGCACGTTTGCCCGGCGCGATCACGCCGGTATCATCCAGCCCCAGCGCACGCGCCGCGTTGCGCGTGATGCCGGCCAGCGCCTCCTCGGGCGTCATGCGAAACAGCGTGCAGCCCATGTTCATGGTCAGCAGCAGCGAGGTGAGCGGCGACGAGCCGGGGTTGCAGTCGGTGGCCAGCGCCATCGGCACGCCGTGCTCGCGAAACGCGCCGATCGGTGGCACCTGCGTTTCGCGCAGCGTGTAGAAGGCGCCGGGCAGGATGGTCGCGACGCTGCCCGCCCGGGCCAGCGCGGCGGCATCCGCCGCCTCGGCATATTCCACGTGGTCCGCCGACAGCGCCCCGAACGCGGCCGCCAGCCGCGTGCCGCCGATATTGCTGAGTTGCTCGGCATGAAGTTTCACCGGCAGGCCCAGCGCGCGGGCAGTCTCGAAAACGGGCCGCAGCTCGGCGGCCGAAAAGGCGATACCTTCGCAGAACCCGTCGACCGCGTCGGCCAGATCTGCCTTGTGCGCAGCGCGCAGGGCCGGCAGGCACACGTCCGAAATATAGGCGGCGGCGCGGCCCTTGTAGTCGCCCGGGATGGCGTGCGCACCGAGAAACGTCGTCCGGACGCGGACATCCCGCACCTTGGGTATCTCGCGGGCGACACGCAGCATCTTGAGCTCGGTATCGATATCCAGCCCGTAGCCCGACTTGACCTCGATCACCGAGACGCCTTCGGCCAGCAGCGCATCGACCCGGCGCAGCGCGTCGGCCAGCAAGGCATCCTCGTCGGTGGCGCGGGTGGCGCGGACGGTCGAGACGATACCCCCCCCGGCGCGCGCCACCTCCTCGTAGCTGGCCCCGTTGAGCCGCATTTCGAATTCGCCCGCGCGGTCCCCGCCAAAGACGACGTGCGTGTGGCAGTCTATCGGGGCGGGGGTGATCAGCCGGCCCTGCATGTCCTCCCCGGGCTCGGCGCAGTCCGCGGGCAGGTCCTGTTCGGGGCCGGCCCAGCAGATTTTCCCGTCGGCGACGGACAAAGCCGCGTTCTCGATCAGCCCGTAGGCCGGGCCGTCGGTCATCGTGGCGATGGAGGCATTTCTCAGAAGCATGGAAGCAAACCGTCTTGATCGGCGAGAAAGTTTCCTCCATTATGTCTATACATAAACTTCTGTCAAGACGGGATTCCGGCAATGACCACACTTTGGGCCGAACAGGCGCTGCTGCCGCAAGGCTGGGCGCGGAACGTGGCGGTGACGCTGGGCGATGACGGGCGGATCGCCTTTGTCTCGGCGGATCAGCCCCGGCAGGGGCAGCGCGTGGGAAGCCTCCTGCCCGCGCCGGCGAACGCCCATTCGCACGCGTTCCAGCGGGCCATGGCCGGCCTGACCGAAGCGCGGGGGCCGGATCCGCGCGACAGTTTCTGGACATGGCGGAAACTGATGTACCGGTTCCTCGACCGGCTTGACCCGGATCAGGTTCAGGCGATCGCGGCCCTTGTCCAGATGGAGATGCTGGAAGCGGGCTATGCCACGAATGTCGAGTTCCACTACCTGCATCACCAGCCGGGCGGGGCGCCCTATGACCGGCTGTCGGAACTGGCGCAGCGCGTCATGGCCGCGACACGGCAAACCGGGATCGGCCTGACACTGCTGCCCGTGCATTACAGGTTCGGCGGTTGCGACCGGCGGGAGCTGGGGCCGGGCCAGGCGCGTTTCGGCAACGATCCCGACCGGTTCGCCCGGCTGGTCGCGGATTGCCGCGACGCCGCGAGCGCCCTGCCCGCCGACACCGCGCTCGGCGTCGCGCCGCATTCCCTGCGTGCCGTCGCACCCGATGACGTGGCCCGCGCCACCGGCTTGGCTGTGGATGGCCCGGTGCACATGCATCTTGCCGAGCAGGTGGCCGAGGTCGAGGAGGTGCAGGCCGCACGGGGCGCGCGCCCGGTCGAATGGCTGCTGGAAAACGCCGAGGTCGACGCGCGCTGGTGCCTGATCCACTGCACCCAGATGCAACCCCGCGAAACCGAAGGGCTGGCCGCCACCGGCGCCGTGGCGGGGCTGTGCCCGATCACCGAATCCAGCCTCGGCGACGGGATATTCGACGGGGTGCTGTGGTTGGGCGCCGACGGGCGCCTCGCCGTCGGGTCGGATTCCAACATCCGCATCTCGCTCAGCGAGGAACTGCGCACGCTGGAATATTCGCAGCGGCTGCGTGACCGGTGCCGGGCGGCGCTGGCCACGCCCGACCGCTCGACAGGGCGGCGGCTGTACGAGGCGGTCTGCCATGGCGGCGCCC
>NZ_JBKOTX010000330.1:0-3938 GCF_047086965.1 Roseovarius halophilus (ex Wu et al. 2025)
CGGATTGCGGTCACGCACATGACGGTGGCGCTCGCAGTCGATGAATGGCGGCCAGGATGGCGCGCACCATCTTACCGGACACCGCGGCCTCGGAGAGTTGGAAGGTGATCGCCCGGGCATGGCGCACAACGCGGGCGCCTGTCTTCCTTCTCGGTGATGCAAGCATCACCTGCCAGGCAGTGGATCAGCTTGAGTTGCAGGCTGCTGAGCGACCAGTCGGCCATGGCCTCAGGCAGTTCGATGCAGCGCAGGAAGGTGGCCAGATTGTAGGCCAGCGCGTGCAGGTACAGCCGGACCTCGTTGTCGCGGAACTTCCGGCATGACAGCCGGGTCCAGCGGAAGGCGTATTTGCCTTCCTTGATGTGTTGCTCGGCGGTGCCGCGCTGGTTTTAGAACCGCACGATCCAGTCTGGCTCCATCGGCAGATTGGTGACGATGAAGCCAACACGCGGGAACAGCTCGCCCGGATGCCATTCGATCTTGGCAATGACGCGACGAGGCTGGTCCCAGCTCTGCGCCTGATACTGGAAGTCCTCGTAGAACCGCTTCACCTTGGTCTTTGACGGCCGCCCGACGGGGCGGGTCAACTGATGTGCGATTTTCTCACGCAGGACGGCATTCGTGGGTAGCCGGATGGCGTAGAAATAGTCCGCCTCTTCAAGGCGCTCGTAAATCTCGGGGGTCGCATAGGCGGCATCGGCCCGGAAAAACTTCATGATGTCGCGCTCGGCATACCGGGCGATGACGGGGTCGAGGACGTCGCGCCAACCATCGGCGCTGTGGACGTTGCCATGCCGCAGGGCGCAGCGTTCCAGCATGCCGAATTGGTTGAACAGAAAGTTTCTTTGGTTGCCGCCCGTGATGCAAGAGGCTTCTGCCCGTATTGGCGGTAAGACCGCATGTCTTTTTTCAGCGGCGCGCACATGACGGTTCAGCCTGTATTCTGATGATCACGGGGGACCGCGCGCGCCAATCCTCTCCGGCAGGGTGTGAGGTGTGTGAGGTAGGGTGTGAGGATACGAAAGCCTCACCTCACACGTCCAACTCACTGAATACACATCAGAAAACCGAAGGGTGTGAGGTGTGTGAGGTAAATTCCCGTACCCTTACGCATGCGTGCACGCGCGCGCACACGAAGGAGAGGCCGGAAAACACCTCACATACCTCACACACGCCAATGAAATCAGTGGCTTATGGGTGTGAGGAGGGGTGTGAGGCAGGTGCGACCTCCTCACACGTCTCCGATCCGGTGCCTGACTGGCTCAGGGAGGTGCTCGAATGATGCGTCCGCCCGCTACAGGCCCGCCGCGCGTGCCAGCAACCAATCCATCCGACCATGGCGGCCGGTACCGCCAAGCATCAACCGCCGTCGTCTTCCACCCGAGCAGCCCACCAGAAAAGGAGACCACTCATGGCTGATACGACTCTGTCCAGCGCCGCACTCGGCGCAACCCCGGAAACGCACATCCCGCCGGCGGCGGCGCGCACCATCCTCGCCCTCGATCTCGGCACCACCACCGGTTGGGCCATCCGTGGCTTTGATGGCCTGATCACCAGCGGTACCGCCAGCTTCCGCCCCGGCCGCTTTGACGGTGGCGGCATGCGCTACCTACGCTTCACCAACTGGCTGACGGAACTCGATCGGCTGTCAGGGCCGATCGAGGCGATCTATTTCGAAGAAGTTAGACGGCACGCCGGCACCGATGCCAGCCACGTCTACGGGGGTCTTATGGCCACGCTGACCGCGTGGGCCGAGCTGCGCGGCGTGCCATACGAGGGCGTGCCTGTCGGCACGATCAAGCGTCACGCCACCGGACGAGGCAACGCCAACAAGCAGGCCATGATCGACGCGGCCCACGACCGCGGGTTCAGCCCAGCGGACGACAACGAGGCCGATGCCATCGCCATCCTGCTCTGGGCCATCGAGACGCAGGGAGGGCTGGCATGACCGGGATGCAGTTCACACCGAAAGGCTACGGCGGCGACCGCCGTGATCCCGAGCAGGTCAGGCGCGAGGGCTGGCATGAGCTGCACATGCTGGCGGTCTCGCTGGACGACCAGCGCCTCACCTGGCCTGAGCGGGAACTCGTCCGCCAACTGGGCGAGAAGCTCTATGGCAAGCTTCCAGCCGTGAGGGAGGTGCGCAATGGCCGATAACTGGACCCGCGCCATGATCGCGGACCGGCTGGACCTCGCGGCCGACGTCATGCGCGCCATGCTGCCGGTGCGCCCGCAGGGCTATGTCAGCGCCTGGCCGGAATACCTCTCCACCTTTGCCGATCAGGTGGGACAGGAGCCGCGGATGAAAAAGCCGCTGCCCTCGCCGCGGATGATCACGCAAGCCGATGAGGCGATGCTCTGGCTGCGGTGGGTCGACAAGGACATCGGCCAGATCCTCTGGGCGCGCGCCAACCGCAAGCCGTGGAAACGGATCACCTGGCACCACGGCATCAGTCGGGCCACAGCGAACCGCCGACACGACTACGGGCTGGCTGTGATCGTCTGGAAGTTGAATGGACGGACGGTGCCGCGGAAACGATCGATGGCGTATGTGATCTCAAAGACGCGTGGGTCTTGAATAGGGAGGAATTTCTATTCAAGTTTAGAGCGCTATGGTTTAATAAGGCGCGGTGGTTATTAAAGGTTCGCACCATGACGGCAGAGCGCAATCAAAGACTGGGCACGTTCGTTGAAACAAGCGCAGGCGGTGAACGCGTCCGTGCCTATGTGCCTGCGCCGCTGCCGCCGACGCCGCCGATGGACCTGCCGCAACTCATGAGCCTCTATGAGCGGGCGATTGCTGCCGTGGGGCGGCTGGATGGTGTTACGACAATCCTGCCATCGACGCCGCTCTTTCTTTACATGTACGTCCGCAAGGAGGCGTTGCTGTCGTCCCAGATCGAAGGCACGCAGTCCTCGCTGTCGGATCTGCTGCTCTACGAGAACGACGAGGCACCGTCGGTTGAACTCGACGATGTCACCGAGGTGTCCAACTATGTTGCCGCGGTCGAGCATGGTGTCGCGCGCATCCGCGACGGTTTCCCGCTTTCGCTGCGTCTAATACGCGAGATGCACGAGGTTATCCTACGATCTGGGCGCGGTGCTACGAAACAGCCGGGAGAATTCCGGCGCTCGCAGAACTGGATTGGGGGCACCCGTCCGGGCAACGCGCTGTTCGTGCCACCGCCGCCAAACCACCTCGAAGATTGCCTTGATGCCTTCGAGCGGTTTCTGCACGACGACGATGTCGGCCTGCCACCGCTCATTCGCGCGGGGCTCGCCCATGTCCAGTTCGAGACAATCCATCCCTTCCTCGACGGCAATGGCAGGCTCGGGCGGTTGTTTATCACGCTGATCCTGGTCGAAGCTGGCGTGCTGCGCGAACCGATCCTCTATCTCAGCCTGTATCTGAAGTCGCGGCGGGACGACTACTACCGGCTCCTACAGGAAGTCCGTCAGGCCGGCGCCTGGGAAGCCTGGATGGAATTCTTCCTCACTGGTGTCGCGGAGACAGCCGAACAGGCAGCAGAGACCGCGCGCGAGCTGATCGCGATGTTCGAGGGGCATCGCCAGCAGATTTCCACGCTTGGCCGCTCGGCGCCTTCGGCGCTGCGCGTGCACGAATTCATGCAGGCCCGGCCGATCGTCACGATCCAGACAGTCGCGAACGGTCTGAATACCTCTTTTCCAACGGCCAGCGGGGCGCTCGAGAAACTGGCAGATCTGGGCATCGTGCGTGAAACGACCGGTAAGCGGCGCGGCCGCATCTATGCATATTCCGATTACGTAGCTCTGCTGGACCGAGGAACCGAACCATTGCCGGTCTGAGGTCACCGCCGCCTGTCAACCCCTCTCGTGCCGGCGGGACGCTTTTTGGTGAGACACGGAAACCTGTGACAGATCCCGCTCGAGGGGCTATAACAGCGATAAGATGATCG
>NZ_JBKOTX010000331.1:0-3919 GCF_047086965.1 Roseovarius halophilus (ex Wu et al. 2025)
GGGGCCGCCGGGGCCGCGGCAGCCACCGACCGGGCCACCGGGCTGGCCGGGGCCGCGTCGCTGATGATGGCCACCGGGCCGCCCACGGGCACCTCTTCGCCCGCCTGTGCCAGTGTCGCGGCCAGGTATCCATCGCGGCCCGCCTCGACCTCCATGGTGCTCTTGTCGGTCTCGACCTCGAACAGCACGTCCGACGCGGCGACCGCCTCCCCGGGCGATTTCAGCCAGCTGACCAGCAGCCCGGAATCCTGCGCCATGCCCAGTTGCGGCATGGTCACGGAATGCCCCTCGGGCAGGTCCTCTGCCGGGGGCTGCGCCGCCGGGGCTGGGGCCGCGGGGGCGGGCCTGTCATCCTCGGCGCTGTCGCTGATCCGGGCGATCACCGCGCCCACGGGCACATCGTCGCCTTCACCCGCCGTCACGCCGGTCAGAAAGCCCGCGGCCTGGGCCTCGACCTCCATCGTGGCCTTGTCGGTCTCCACCTCGAACAGGGCATCCCCCTTGGCGACCGCGTCGCCGGGGGATTTCAGCCAGGACACGATCTTGCCGGCATCCTGCGCCATGCCCAGCTGAGGCATTGTCACGTCACGCTGCATGAATCATGTCCCCTGCACACAGTTTGCGCGCGTTTTCGGCCACGCCCTCGGGCGTCGGCACGGTGATGTCTTCCAGCGCCGGGCTGAAGGGCACGGGCACATCCATCGCCCCCATGCGCAGCACCGGCGCATCCAGGTGATAAAAGGCCTTTTCGTTGAGGCGCGAGGCGATCTCGGCGGTCACGCCGTAGCTCTGGTGGCCCTCGTCGATGACGATCGCGCGCGAGGTCTTTTTCACCGACTCAAGCAGCGTCGCCTCGTCGAGCGGTACGAGGGTGCGCGGGTCGATGACCTCGGCCTCGATGCCCTCCTTTTCCAGCATCGCCGCCGCCGCCTCGGCCACCTGCACCATGGAGGAGGTCGCGATCAGGGTGATGTCCGACCCGTCGCGCTTCACATGGGCTTCGCCGAAGGGGATCAGGTATTCCTCTTCGGGCACCGGGGCCTTGTCCTGGTACATCAGCTTGTCCTCGAAGATGACGACCGGGTTGTTGTCGCGGATCGCCGTCTTCATCAGGCCCTTGGCCTCGTAGGCCGAGGAGGGCATCGCCACCTTCAGACCGGGGATATGGGCCACCAGCGCCTGCAGGCTCTGCGAGTGCTGCGCCGCCGACCGGCGTGTCGCGCCCAGATTGGTGCGCAGAACCATGGGCACGGTCAGCTTGCCACCGGACATGTAGTGCTGCTTGGCCGCCTGGTTGCACAGCTGATCCATGACCAGGTACAAAAAATCGCCGAACATCAGGTCGACGATGGGGCGCGCGCCCGACAAGGCGCGGGCGCTGGCCGCCCGCACCGGGTGCGCTGTCGCCGACAGCCCCGCCGCACTGACGCAGGCGGCCGAGGTCGTCGTGACCATGCTGGCCGACGATCCCTCGTCCGAGGCGGTGCATCTGGGCGACGAAGGGCTTTTCGCGGGCCGGGGCGCGCGGGTCTTCGTGGAAATGGGCACCATGTCGCCCGATCATATCGCGGCCTTGGCCGAAGCAGCGCCAGCAGGCTGCGCGGTAATCGACGCCCCTGTCTCGGGCGCCACGCAGGCGGCGGCGGATGCGCAGTTGCTGATCATGGCGGGCTGCTCCGAGGCCGAGGCCGCGCCGCTGATGCCGCTTTTCGAGGCCATGGGGCGGGCAACGATCTGCCTTGGCGCCACCGGCGCGGGCGCGGTGATGAAGCTGGCGGTCAACTCGCTGATCCACGGGATAAACCAGACCCTGGCCGAGGCCATGACCCTGGCCGAGGCGGCGGGCATCGCCCCCGAGGCCGCCTACGACGTGATCGAGAACAGCGCCGCCGCCGCACCGATGCTGAAATACCGCCGCCCGCTTTACCTGGACGAGGCGGCCCATGACGTGACCTTCACCGTCGCACTGGCGCGCAAGGACATGCAGGTCACATCCGCCCTGGCCGACAGGCTGGGCACCGCCATGCCGCAGGGGCAGGTGACACTCGACAAGCTGCTCGGGGCAGAGGCCGAGGGCTATGGCGCCCGCGACATGGCCTCGATCCTGCAATTCATGAGGAAGGACCAGACATGAAGGCCGCGCTTTTCGTCGGGGGCTGGGAAGGCCACACGCCGACGCATTTCGCCGATTGGTACAAGGACCTGCTGGAGGCCAACGGGTTCACTGTCGATGTCTACGACTCGCTAGCACCGCTGGACCGGCCCGAGGACCTGGCCGACCTGGACCTGATCACCCCGATCTGGTCCTCGGCCCGTTCGGGCCACCAGGACGAGTTTGGCAACATGACCAAGCCGCAAGAGGACGGGTTGCTCAAGCTGATCGGCGATGGCTGCGGATTGGCGGGATGGCACGGGCACATGGGCGACGCCTTCCGCGACCGCCCGACCTATCATTTCCTGATCGGCGGGCAGTTCGTGGCGCATCCTCCGGGCTGGCCCGACAACCTCCAGCCCAAGGAGGACTACATCGATTACGACGTGACGATCTGCCAGCCCGACCACCCGCTGGTCAAAGGCATCCGCAGTTTCCGCATCCGGTCCGAGCAATATTACATGCTGACCGACCCGTCGAACACGGTGCTGGCCACGACAACCTTTTCCGGCGACCACCTGTGGTGGATCGAGGGCACGGTGATCCCCGTCACCTGGACCCGCCGCTGGGACAAGGGCCGCGTGTTCTATTGCTCCATCGGGCATGAACTCGACGACCTGAAGGTGCCGCAGGTGACGGAGATGATCCGCCGTGGCGCGATCTGGGCCGCCGAGGGCAAGGCGGCGGCTGGCTGACAACGGGGCGTGGCGGCGCTAGGGTGCCAGCCCGAAGGGAGCCGTCAACCGTGGATGCCGACACGCTGAAATCCCGTATCCGGGCCTGTTCGCTCTGTGCCGAGGACTTCGCGGCCACGAGAACCGCCCATGCCCCGCGCCCGGTGCCCTGGTTCCGGCCCGGTGCGCGGCTGCTGATCGCGGGGCAGGCGCCGGGGCTGCGGGTGCATGAAAGCGGGGTGCCCTTCGACGACCGGTCGGGCGATCGTCTGCGCGGCTGGCTGGGCCTGAGCCGCGACGTGTTCTACGACAAGAACAAGGTGGCGATCGTGCCCATGGCCTTCTGCTTTCCCGGCTATGACAGGCGCGGCAGCGATCTGCCCCCGCCGCGCCGCTGCGCCGAAACCTGGCACGCCGTGGTCATGGACAGTCTGCCGAATATCGCCACGACCGTCGTGATCGGCCGCTATGCCCAAGCCTGGCACCTTGGCCCGCAGGCCGCACGGGCGGGCGTGGTCGAGACCCTTCGCAACTGGCGCACCCATGCGCCGGACACCTTCGTCCTGCCGCATCCGTCCTGGCGCAACACGGCCTTGCTGCGCCGCCACCCCTGGATCGAGGAAGAGCTTCTGCCCGCGTTGAAACAACGGGTCCTGGAAACGGTCTAGCGCTTGCGGTCGCGGCGGCTGGACATGGGCTGGAAGGCCACGCCGACGTGGGCCTCGCAATAGGGTTTGCCCTGCTGCACGGTCAGACCGCAGAAATAGAAATCCTCGGTCGCCGGGTCGCCGATGGGCCATTTGCAGGTCCGTTCGGTCAGGTCCATCAGGTTGAGTTTCTTGGCGGTCTTCTCGACTTCGCTGACCTTGGCCAGGGCCTCGGGGTCGATCTCGTTGGCGCTGGGCTGGGGCGGCAAGGGCTGGCCTGCCGGGATGATCGCGCGACGACCGCCCGGGGCCGCGCGCGGGGCGTCATCGTCAGCCTGCTCGGCGTGCGCGGGGGTCTCATCGGGCCAGGATCTGGATGTCGTAGCCTGGCATGGGAACGGTGGGACTGCCCAGCTTGACCGGCAGCGGCTCGATGCCCACCGGGT
>NZ_JBKOTX010000332.1:0-3792 GCF_047086965.1 Roseovarius halophilus (ex Wu et al. 2025)
CGCATACTGAGGCCTCACAGAAGTTCGCACTCGATCACATGCTCGAACGGTCAGAAATTTCTTGCACTACGGGCGGCAACCACAGAAGCAGCCTGTTAATCCCCGGCCGAGCGGCGGAGGCGTAATGCTGTCTTTCTGCCGTTCGGCTTAATCCCCTTTATCAGGAAAGAAATCGCAATGACCAAGCATAACCAGATCAGCCTGCCTGCCTCGGCGGTTCCGGCCGACGCCCCCACCCATGAGCAGCGCCCGTGGGGCGCATTCTGGAGCCTCGATCGCGGTGCGACGCATCAGGTCAAGCGCATTCGCGTAAAGCCCCGGGGGCAATTGTCCCTGCAATATCATCATCACCGCGCGGAACGCTGGGTGGTGATCGAGGGCACCGCCACGATTACAGTTGATGACGCGGTGATGAAGGTGAAACCCGGTGGTGTGGTGATGATCCCTCAAGGGGCCGTGCACCGGCTTGAAAACCTGATGAAATCGCAGGTCGAAATCATCGAGGTGCAAATGGGCGATTATCTTGGACAGGACGATATTGTCCGGCTGAAAGACGTTTATGACCGACCCGTGGATCGTGAGTTCGCGTCGTCCCGACCGCGCAGCCATGGTTAAATACCGGTTCGGTGAAGCTGTATTGTGGCGAGAACTGAGACGGCCAATGTCTTCTTGGGCGCGGTAACGTCGCAAGGAATGCCAACCGATCGCGTATTTCCGCCGGCCCCGGCGCTTGTCGGTCAGGCCCCGGCGGCGCTTGAGGCCGCTACCTCGTCCGCGCGCATCAGGCGCGCGATCAGGTCCGGCGAGGTTCGGTCCATCAATGGAAATCAGGCTCGCCACGATCAGGCTCTTCGTGCGGCGCCCGAAAGATCGTCTTGCTCCCGGATATCGCCGTGCCGGGATGGCAGCGCCTTGATGTTGTGCGCGGCGACCGGCTACTGGCACTTCACCGCGAACATGAAATCCTGCGTTGGCCCGCGGCCTTCTTGAAGTTTTCATGACAGTCGGCATCCGCGATTGCCCGACAGCGGTATTTCCAATATTCGTAAAATATGGAAGAAATGATTCCCGTCCGCCTGGCCACGCTCGGCCATCCGCGCCGGCTGGCGCTTTTTCGCCTGCTGATGCGGCGCTATCCCGACCGCGTGGCGGCTGGAGAGCTTGCCGAGGCGCTGGACCTGCCGCCCAGCACGCTGTCGGCCTACCTGACCGCGCTGATGCGCACCGGGCTGGTCACGCAGGCGCGCGCGGGCACCTCGTTGCGCTATGCCATCGACATGGCCGAGGCGCGGCAGACCTTCGGCTATCTCTTCCAGGATTGCTGCCGCGGGCGCGCGGAATTCTGCGCGCCTTTTTCGCTGCTCTCATCAGAGGATGAAACCCGCATGACGGACCGCCCCTACAACGTGTTATTCATCTGTACCGGCAATTCCGCGCGATCGATCTTTGCCGAATCGATCCTGCGCGCGGAGGGGGGCGCGCGTTTCGTTGCCCATTCTGCCGGCACGCATCCCTATTCCGCCCTGAACCCCTTCGCGCTGGAGGTGCTGCAGGCCAAGGGCCACGACACCGACGTGCTGCGCGCCAAGAACATCGCCGAGTTCCAGGACGCCGACGCGCCGGTGATGGATTTCGTCTTTACCGTCTGCGACCAGGCCGCGAACGAGGAATGCCCGGCCTGGGACGGGCAGCCGGTAACCGGCCACTGGGGCGTGCCGGACCCGGTCAGGGCGACCGGCACGGATGCGCAGAGAAGCCTTGCGTTCCAGCAGGCTTACGGGACGTTGCGCAACCGTATCAGGGCCTTCGCGGCGCTGCCGTTCGATACGCTCGACAAGGTGTCGTTGCAGCACGCGGTCGATGATCTGGGCCGTGACCGTGCCGGGCCGGCGGAGCCACGGCCATGACCGTCTTTGCGCTCAACGGGCTGGGCCGCGTCGGCAAGCTGGCGCTGAAGCCGCTGCTGGATCGCGGCGCCGAGATCGCGTGGATCAACGACGCGACGGGCGATCCTGAAATGCAGGCCCACCTGCTGGAATTCGACAGCGTGCATGGCCACTGGGACGCGGAGATTTCGCACGATGCCGACAGCGTGACGGTGGACGGCACGCGCCTGCCTTTCGTCGGGGCGCGCGACATTGCCGACCTGCCGCTCGACGGGGTGGACGTGGTGATCGACTGCACCGGGGCGTTCAAGACCGAGGCCGGGCTCGCGCCCTATTTCGAGGCAGGGGTCAAGAAGGTCGTCGTTTCCGCCCCGGTGAAGGACGGGGACGCGGCCAATGTCGTCTTCGGCGTGAACGATGACGTCTATGACCCCGCGCGCCACCGGATCGTCACGGCGGCCAGTTGCACGACCAACTGCCTTGCCCCGGTGGTCAAGGTCATTCACGAGCGGATCGGCATCCGGCACGGCTCGATCACGACGATCCATGACGTGACCAACACGCAGACCATCGTGGACCGGCCGGCCAAGGACCTGCGCCGCGCGCGATCGGCGCTGACGTCGATGATCCCCACCACCACCGGCAGCGCCACGGCGATCACGCTGATCTATCCCGACCTGGAGGGGCGGCTGAACGGCCACGCGGTGCGGGTGCCGCTGCTCAATGCCTCGATCACCGATTGCGTGTTCGAGGTGGCGCGCGAAACGAGTGCCGAGGAGGTCAACGTCCTGTTCCGCGAGGCTGCCGAGGGGCCGCTGGCGGGTATTCTGGGCTACGAGGCGCGCCCGCTGGTATCGGCCGACTACACGAACGACACGCGGTCGGGCGTCGTCGATGCCCCCTCGACCATGGTCGTGAACGGCACGCAGGTGAAGGTTTATGCGTGGTACGACAACGAAATGGGCTATGCCCATCGGCTGGTCGACGTGGCGCTGATGGTGGGGGCGAGCCTGTGAGCACGCGCCACGAGGGCCTGTCGGCCTATATCGCCGTCACCGCCGCCTACTGGGCCTTCATGCTGACCGACGGCGCCCTGCGGATGCTGGTGCTGCTGCATTTCCACACGCTGGGCTTCACGCCGGTGCAGCTGGCCTATCTTTTCGTGCTCTACGAGATCGCCGGCATGGTCACGAACCTGTCGGCGGGCTGGATCGCGGCGCGGTTCGGCCTGACATCCACGCTCTATGCCGGGCTTGGACTTCAGATAGCGGCGCTGGTCGCGCTGGCGCAGCTTGATCCCGGCTGGGCGGTGGGCCTGTCGGTGGCGTATGTCATGACGGTGCAGGGCGCCTCGGGGGTGGCCAAGGACCTTGCCAAGATGTCGTCGAAATCCGCCGTCAAGCTGCTGGCCCCGTCGGGCGACGGCGGGCTGTTCCGCTGGGTTGCCGTTCTGACCGGATCGAAGAACGCGGTGAAGGGGCTGGGCTTCCTGCTCGGGGCGGCATTGCTGGCGATGCTGGGCTTCGTCTGGGCCGTGCTGGGCATGGCCGCGGTACTGGCCGCGGTACTGGCCGCGATCCTGCTGGTCGTGGCGGTCGCGATGCCGTCCGGGCTGCCGACGGGGCGCAAGGGCGCGAAGTTTTCCGAGGTCTTCTCGAAATCGGCCAATGTCAACTGGCTGAGCGCCGCGCGGGTCTTCCTGTTCGGAGCGCGCGACGTCTGGTTCGTGGTCGGCATCCCCGTCTATTTCTACGCGGTGCTGTCGGATGGAACGGAAGCGGGTAACCGCGCCGCGTTCTTCATGGTGGGCAGTTTCATGGCCGTCTGGATCATCCTGTACGGCGCGGTTCAGGCCGGCGCGCCGCGCCTGCTGGGCGCGGCGACGCGGCCCGGGTCGGCGCTGATC